>JALZVA010000044.1 GCA_023301335.1 Akkermansiaceae bacterium | reverse complement strand
TAGAGAAGCCTATTGAATGCTACCACATCACCTCAGGTGATAAGGCTTGCACCTTCCCCCACACCCTAGTGGTGACGGAGGAAAATGCTAAGGTTACAGTTATTGATTACTTTAAATCATCAGCTGATACAGACGCCAGTCTCGTGATCGCAATGAATGACCTGCACGCAGCCGCTGGCTCACAGCTTTCTTACACTGCGATTCAGGATCTTAATCTCGCCTCAAAGCTTATCTCCATCAGCGACCTTCAGGCAGCTAGAGACGCACGGGTGAAAAGCTTCACACTCAATGTGGGAGCCACATGGGTGAGAAACGAGTCGTATAGCAGACTGTTAGAATCAGGAGCACATTCAGACATGCTCTCTATCAATATCGGATCTGGCACACAGGAATATGATCAGCGCACGTTCCAGCATCACGGAGCACCGCACACCTATTCAGATCTCCTTTATAAGAACACCTCTTATGATAAGGCGAAGACTGTCTTCTCAGGACTCATCTCCGTTGATGAAGGAGCGCACTTCACAGATGCTTATCAGACCTGCCGTAACCTCCTCATGGATGACACCACAGAGAGTAACAGCATGCCTGGTCTTCAGATTAATGCTGACAACGTCAAATGCTCACACGGTAGCACCGCTTCGACGATCTCTGATGAAGAGATTTTCTACCTCCAAGCGAGGGGTGTGCACAGTAAGGCTGCAAAACAGTTGATCGCACGTGGCTTCAGTATCGAAGTGGTCGAGCGCTTATCCAACGATAGCCTCGAAGAGTTAGTGATGACTTATATCGACGCCAAATTCAACAAAGTGACAGGTAAAGCCTAAGTCACCACTCCCCATCCCCCTCTCCTTTTGGGCTGCATCTTTGCAGCCCATTTTTTTATTTTTTCTTCTAGACCCCAAATATACTGAGCTTATCAATTTGTGACTGGTCACTTTAGGTCTTTCTCTGTGACAGAAGTGTTACCATACCCCTCTTGCTGAATCACATCATCTGAGTTTAATCTGCGTATGTCCTTCAAAACAGGAGGCATGAAATTCATTAACTAAAAAATACATGAAACTCAAATCTATCACAACTGCTCTAGCAGTATCAGCAGCCATCGCTGCTACCGCCCTTGGTCAATCTAAGATCATCTTTAAAGGATCTGACACCCTAGGGAACAAACTCGTTCCTCAGTTAAAAGCAGAGTATATTAAGACCAACAAGGATCTCGATATCGAAATCACTCCACAAGGTTCAGGACACGCTTTTTCAAACCTCCTCTCTGGCTCAGCAGATATCGGAATGTCAAGTCGTGCGGTAAAGCAGGACGAAAAAGATCAGTTCGATGCAGCAGGAAAATCACTTGTTGAACACGTTGCCGCTTGGGACATGATCGCAGTGATTGTCAACGAAGAGAACCCAGTCAAAAAACTCACACTTGAGCAACTCGGAGATATTTTCACAGGTAAAATCAAGAACTGGTCAGAAGTAGGTGGAGCTGACGCCCCTATTTCCTCTTACACTCGTAACTCTTCCTCAGGAACCTACAAATCATTCTCTAAGTTAGGAATGGCTGGAGAAGACTACGGTTCTGATTGCCAAAAACTTGAAGGAAATCAGCAGATCTGCACAGAAGTTTCCAAGAATGTAAATGGCATCGGCTATGTCGGTCTCGCCTACTCTAAAGGAGACAACTTCAAGACTGTGAAAATCAATAACAATTCCCCTAAGATTAGCAAACTCGCTACTTACCCACTCGCAAGAAGACTTTACTACTACACAGTTGGCGAGCCTACTGGTCAGGTGAAAGCATTTTTAGAGTTCGCAACTACTGCAGAGAAAGCAGACGAGATTACTGAAGCCGTTGGTTTCATCCCGTCAAAAGCAGGTGAGCAATCTGCAGCTAAGTAATTCGATTTCATCACGCACTCGAAATTTAAAAAGGCTTTGCTGTTAATCAGCAAAGCCTTTTTTTATTATACACATTAACAGTTAATAAGTTACACTACATTGTGTCACTTCCGTCACAATTATTTACTCCCCTATTCCGGCTCTTTTTCTATAAGAAAGCGTGTCAGAGAAACTAAAGGTTCAAGAACAACTTTTTAAGCGCAAAAGTCGTCTCCGCTTGATGGGGCTGAACTTTAATTCTGCTGGTATCGTTAAAGGCTTTTTTGGAGGGAACGCCTACCTTGCCATCGTCTTCCTACTCTTCATCTGCCTCTTTCTCTTCAAATCAGGAATAGGTTTCATTCCAGCTTATAAGAACGAACTTTCTAATGCGCGTAAGGCTGGCTTAGAAGTTTCTAACATGATCGACTATGAGCTCAAGGGATATTACGCGATCTCAGCTAAGCTCAACCAAGCATTCACAAGTGAAAAACGCGAACGCTTTGGCGAAAAGGAAATATTAAAATACGTTTATGAAGAATTTGAAGGACTCTTAGACGACGAGTTAGAAGATAACATCGATGGCTACCTCGACATCGATGAAGACACTACGGAAAAGGCAGAAGCTAAGACAACTCTCCTCGCAGAAATTGACTCCGCATGCCGAGGCTTAGGGGAAAAATTTCTTTTAAGTAAAGTCACCCCACGTATCCCTTCTACCACTTCTATTTCTGACGATACTATCGACAGTGCTATCGAATATGCTCAGCAATACGCACTGAATGATTACGAGACGCCAGAGGAAATTGATCAAATTCTCACTGATATTGCTGATCAAATGGGCGCACTAGGGGTCATTAACAAGGATCTGAAAAAATCTTCTGCAGGCTTAGAAAAGCTCCACAAAACTGTCGAAACTTCAGCTCGAAAAACTTACGACATACTAAAGAATAATTATAAACTCCGTAACTCTATCCAAAAGCTTAAGGAAGGGCTTGTAAAGCAAAGTGGCAAACTAGATAACCTCACGGATTCAGAAAAAATCGCCACGCAAGAAACACTTATCTCTGAAATTCAAACAAAAATAGATGAAGCTAAATCTAAGATTGTAGAGGTGGATACTGAAGAAGCTATCATCCCTATTTATGCTGCACTAGAGGGGCACCCTGCGATCATTGAAAAACTTAGAGCAGTAGTTCCAAAAAACATCGAAAAGTTAAAAGACATCGATTTCATTAGCCCAGAAGCAAAAGAATACGCCGCTGCCATCGAAGAACTTCTCCCTCAATACTTAGAGATTTTAGACGAACAAGAAACCTCTATCAGCAACTGGACACATGAAACAAAGGTGAGCTATTTTGCTGCTATAAAAGCATTCTTCTTCGGGTTAGATTGGAAAACAGGGAGTAATAGACAAAGCTTATACGGTCTCATTCCTTTATTATCAGGATCTCTTCTAATCTCTTTAGTTGCCATGTGCTTCGCAGTCCCACTTGCTATCGGCACAGCAATCTATGTGAACCAGTTTGCCTCTAAAAGAGAAGCAGGAATACTCAAACCAGCTATTGAATTTATCCAAGCTATTCCATCTGTAGTGTTAGGTCTGTTCGGGATTCTCGTGGTCGGCGGACTGCTGAAAGACTGGAGTGCATCACCACTTCTCAGCTGGCTCCCAGGCTTCCCTATCAATGATCGACTCAATGTCTTACTTGCTGGTATTCTACTTGCCTTCATGGCCTCCCCTACCATCTTCACCCTCGCTGAGGATGCACTCAATAATGTTCCTAAGGCCTTTAAAGAAGCCTCGCTGGCCATGGGAGCGACACGCTTACAAACTTCTCTAAAAGTTATTTTACCCGCCGCACTCTCGGGCATCATTGCTGCTATCATGCTTGGCTTTGGACGTGTGATTGGGGAAACTATGGTGGTGCTTCTGGTTGCAGGGAATAAAGCAAAAATCCCTAACTTTAGCGAAGGCATTGCCGTCCTCGGTCAGCCTGTGCACACCATGACAGGCATCATTGCCCAGGAATACGGTGAAGCTTCCCCTGGTTCCACGATCTATCAATCTCTATTCATGGTCGGTCTCGTGTTATTCACCATCTCTCTCATCATCAACACGATCTGCCAACGCATCCTAGCCCGCCAACAAAGGTAATCCACATGAATGCTTCTAACCCATTTGCAAAAAAGAAAAGCTTGTTCGAAGTCAAAGAGCGTATTCAGCTGAATCTGCTACGCCTTGCCTGTTACACAATCATCGGCTGTGCGATTTTTATCTTCTCTGATATTGTCGTAAAAGGTGCGCCTACCTTTTTTAAAGCTGAAGCCCCATTCGTAAATACGGAGTTTTTCACTAAAAGCCCAGAGATCCTCAGTGTCTGGCATGACCAAGATGGGGTAAAATACTCTATGACGAAGTCTGACGCAGATGTCTGGCAGACTGAGAACCCTGACCTTCAAGTCATTGATTTACACGATTACGCAGCTAGTGGAGGTGGAATTTTAGGACCCCTTCTAGGAACCGGTTTGTTAGTGGTCTGCTGTATGATCTTGGCCCTCTTCATTGGAGTCTCCGCTGCCATCTACCTCAGTGAATACTGCGGAAAGCATGATAAGTTAATGAACTTGGTTCGTCTCTCCATCCTCAACCTCGCAGGGGTACCCTCTATCGTCTTTGCCCTCTTTGGCTGGGGTATCTTCTGTCATATGGCTCCTATTCATGTCTCTGTCTCCGAACTCTCCGACACCACCTTATGGGCCTTCCCATTTGCTGGTGGATATATCAGTTTCCAAGGCTGGGACACCTCACTCCTAGCGGGTGCATGTACACTCGCTATCATGGTAATCCCCGTCATCATCACCGCCTGTGAAGAAAGCTTACAAGCTGTCCCGAAAGGCTTCCGTGAAGCCTCATACGCACTCGGTGCTACCCAATGGCAAACCATCAGAAAAGCCGTTCTCCCCTTTGCCGTTCCTGGAGTACTCACCGCGACGGTCTTAGGGATCACCAGAGTGGCTGGAGAAACTGCGCCAATCATGCTCACTGCCACGGTCACGGAAAAAGGAAACCTTCCCTTCAACACCATCGTGGACGAAGGAGTCTGGGGCTTCTTTTCACAATCTGTGCAAGCGCTCCCTTTCCATATTTACACACTCTCTAAACTCCCCGCATCTGAAAATGTAAAACCCATGCAATATGGTTCCATTTTTGCCTTCCTCCTTCTCGTGATGGGCTTCGCCCTCATATCCATCCTGCTTCGTAACCGCATTCGTAAAAAATTAAAATGGTAGATCAAGATTCATACAGCAAGTCAGCTTTAGTCGATATCAAAGATTTAGGGTTTAGCTATAACCAAGGTAAAGATGAGACCCTCAAAGGGATTCATCTCCAATGCCCAGAAAAGCAAGTCACTTCCTTCATCGGGCCCTCAGGTTGCGGAAAGTCCACACTATTACGCTGCTTAAATAGGATGAACGATTTAGTCGAGACTGCCAAGATCACACGAGGCTATATCAATATCCTAGGGCAGGATATCAACGCTAGAGATGTTGACCCGATCGAACTTAGAAAACACGTGGGTATGGTCTTCCAAAAATACAATCCTTTCCCAAAAAGTATTTATGACAATGTTGCTTACGGACTACGTATTCAAGGAGAGAAACGCAAAAGTGTGTTAGACGAGGCAGTCGAAACCAGCTTGATTGGTTCCGCTCTCTGGGACGAAGTAAAAGATCGCTTACACAGCTCAGCCTTAGGTCTATCAGGTGGCCAGCAGCAACGCCTCTGTATTGCACGTGCGAT
Organism: Akkermansiaceae bacterium; assembly: GCA_023301335.1. Taxonomy (GTDB): domain Bacteria; phylum Verrucomicrobiota; class Verrucomicrobiia; order Verrucomicrobiales; family Akkermansiaceae; genus Rubritalea. The sequence continues at coordinate 1,963 of JALZVA010000044.1, read as the reverse complement.
TGCAGTACGCCCGAAAGTCATCCTCATGGACGAACCTTGTTCCGCTCTTGATCCTATTGCGACAGCAAAAGTGGAAGAACTCATTCTCCAGCTTAGAGAGGACTACACGATTGTCATCGTGACCCACTCCATGCAGCAAGCTTCTCGAGTATCCGATCACACCGCCTTCTTCTACCTTGGTGAACTCGTCGAAGCGAACACGACTGAGAACATCTTTAATAACCCTCAAGAAGAGCGCACGGAACATTATATCTCTGGACGATTCGGCTAAATAAAAAAGACCTAACTTTCGTTTTATAAAAAACATTTAAAAAAAACAGATCTAAACTATACTCATTTATCATGGATACGGGAGGACATATTATCACCAGCTTCAACGACGCCCTTGTTGAGCTTCAGGACACAACTATTTCAATGGGGACCAATGCATTAGCCAATATCGATAATGCGATCAATGGGCTACTCACTCGAAATAAATCTCTCTGTAACCAATCCATCGCGGATGACGATGAAGAAGACCGTTTAGAAATGGAGATCGATAGACTCGGTTTACAGATCATTGTTAAATATCGCCCCCTTGCCACAGATCTAAGAATGGTGATCGCTTCCATGAAGATCGCTTCCAACTTAGAGCGTATCTCTGACCATGCTGTCAGCATTGCTAAGCGTGCCCGTAAGATGCTCAAGAATGAAGAGCTAGAAGAAGCTAGTCACTTAGAGCCACTCTACAAACAAGCTCGGGACTTTCTCTCCAAGGCACTTCAAGCCTACGCTGACGGTGATGCTAAGCTCGCCTTGGAAATTGTCGATTTGGAAGAATCTATTGCTAAGACCTATAAGAAAACTTCTAAGTCCTACACCAAACTTCTCGAATCAAACAATGGGCACGAACGCGACTATCTCGACCTCGTCTTCATTGCCCGCTACCTCGACAGAGTTGGTGGACTCTCTGCAAACATCGCAGAGGACGTAGTCTTTACCCACTCTAACACCGATATTAGACATGGTGCAGATCGACCAGAACTAGGCTAACTCTTCCCTTTTTCAAGAGGCGAATAGTCTTGAGCTTTATACATGTCGCCTTAGTGTCGGCGTATGTCCTTCTTTAACTGCTGTGCTTATCGCCTACACGTAGTGGGTGGTAAACATGAATAACGATGCTGCTTACCCAAAGTTTGAGCACATCCGCCACAAGCCACCTACCGAGCTGAAACAAGCCCGTCCCTTAGTCATCGCTTGTTCCCCCTTACGCAGTAATGTGAACCTTTCCACCATCATCCGCACAGCTGGCTGCTGCGGAGTCAATGAAGTGATCGCCACTGGCACGGCTAAAATTAACAGTAAAATTGCCCGTGATGGAGCCGAGCAGGTGAAACTCACGGTAAAACGCAGCCTACTCCCTGTTCTAAAAAAACTCTCCCTTGATGGCTACAAATTGGTAGGCCTAGAGCAGACCACACATTCTAGTCAACTTGGCACGTACCAGTTCCCACATAAATGTGCTTTAGTCATTGGCTCAGAGCGTGAAGGCCTCTCGCAGGAATGTCTCGATTTACTAGATGCGGTCGTTGAGATTCCCATTTGGGGTTTACCCTTCAGTTACAATGTGGCCACCGCCACAAGTATGTGCGTGCTCAATTACTGCATGCAATACCCAGAAGGCTAGAACTCTAAAGCTCTGAACTCCTCTTTCTCACCATGCCTTATTGACGAGTTGAAATATTAGGATAAAATAGCACGTATGCTTCTATGAAGCTCCCCCCAATCCAGAGGAACAATGGCTGCAAAAAAAAATCATTCCCGGACCCGTAAGTCCACCAGCAAGAAAAAACCCAGAAAATCAAAGGCAAGCTCCACCAAAGCAAAAAAGTGGAACGCTCCTAAAAATGTTTTCCTTGGTTTATTCACCCTCCCTTTTCGCCTCATCTATAACCTCACGCGCCATCAAAAATTTTATTTTCGC
>JALZVA010000043.1 GCA_023301335.1 Akkermansiaceae bacterium | reverse complement strand
AACAAGATACTGCGGTGAATAGTCAACGGTAAATTGAATTATTTTCACTATGTAGTTAAGGGCTTTGAGCTGATTTGAAATCCTCTTTTTTCTGGGTTATATGGCTGTCCAGATTTGAGTATTCCGTAGATTTGGTGGAGTAGTTTTCTCATGACGACGACGATGATTTGTTTAGGTGTTTTCCCGCTTTTCATGATAGCTAGCACCCTCTCTAGATTGAGAAGAAATATAGGCGATTGTGATTACATCCTTGTGAATATCGAGCTCGGTATAGTATCATGTAGTTATGATGAATTTAGGTACTACTAACATGTTGGCTAGGTTCGTTACGGATTAGTATGCCCGGCACCACATAAAGACGGGATAAGAGGTTATAGCCAAAAGGCATTCCTCATTTACAAATAAAGCGGGACAAGATGAAACACTGCTCCCCCCCACTTGAGGCAATATTAGTGCTGATAAATAGCGCTCAACCTCATTATGAATAAAGTAACTGCAATGTATGAATAGTTTTCATATTTAAGACCTTGATTATCAAACCTTTATATAAACCATTTATTTCTTGAAATTTGCACATAAAATGTGACAAGCGCTTGATTCCGTTTGTCTAAACAACCAACACGGCTAATTTGTTAGTCAGGAATACGTAAAGCCCAATCGAGTTACACTCATGTCAAAAATAGCAATCATATCGGATATCCACGCAAACTTCACTGCTTTGAAAGAGGTGATGAAAGATGCTGAAGAAAATGGGGCTTCTTCTTATGTATGCCTTGGTGACATTGTTGGCTATGGGCCAAACCCAGCAGAGTGTGTGACCAAGATTCAGGAGATGAAGTGTATCTGCGTGAAAGGTAATCACGATGAATATGTGACCAATAGCTACGATCTTACAGCATTTAACAGCCAAGCTAGAGAAGCTTTAGAGTGGACAAGAAGTAAACTCAGCGAAGGACAAAAAGAGTGGCTAGGTGCCCTCCCTTATACGCGTAGACTAGGGAGGAATATGTTAGTTCACGCGACACTGGAAGACCCTGAGAAGTGGGACTATGTAAGAAATAGTTTCGATGCTTCTATTATGATGGGTTATCAGAAGACGCCTATTTGTTTCTACGGCCACACTCATGTGCCCATTGCTTATGAGAAAAGTGGGGCTTCAGCCCAAAAGGTAGATCCCGGCCTCATCAAGCTCAAAGAAGGGAGTAAATACCTGGTTAACGTAGGTTCAGTTGGGCAACCACGCGATGGAGACCCTAAGGCATCCTATGCCATATTTGACCGCATCGCTCGAACCATTGAATTCCGTAGAGTAAACTACGACATTCAGCTCGTCGCAGACGAAATTCTCAGCAATGGCCTACCTGAATCTTTAGCAGAACGCCTAATAGAGGCTTCTTAAATTACAATATAATACAATGTCTAATCTTATTCACTTTGAAATACAACGAGGTAAAATCGTGAGTGACTGCATGGAGCAAACCTATCAGTTCATTTCCAAAAATTTAAGTTATCTACATGAGCAATTAGTCCCAGTACGAGATGAGCTTTTGGAGTCCAGCAATTTCACGTTCATTTGCTATGAGGAAAATTGGACCTTTGCTGCACGCGTTGACAAGGCTGAGCTAGGGTGCGTTTCTTCAGGTAGCGGAATTATCAAGGACGGGAATAATTGCTCGTATGATGAAGTCTTGGAGAAGTTAGAGGAATAACCTAACTCGAATACAACAACTATTATGAATGCGGATGTAATTGATCTGATTTATCAGAACGAAGAAGTTGAAGGTTTAGCAATTTTTTCACGCGAAGGCAACCTAGTCGAAAATCAACTTTCTATTGATGAGAGCTCATTAGCGGTAGTCGCAAAAACTATTGCTGAAATTGCGACTAGTCTAGGTGAAGTGAACCGTTTACTGAAGGGATTTGTCCTTAAATCAGATAAGCTTACTTTAATGATCTGTGTCTTTGATCGCAGTATCTTACTTTTAGAGTTAATAAGCCCATTCTCTGCTAATAAAGTTGAAAAGAACTTACGCTCGCTCATTAGTGGTAGCACTTCATTGATAGAGGTGGAGGATGCACCTGCGCATTCCTCTCCGCTTGAGATTACAGAGCCAGTAGTCGCTAACGAGCCAAAGAAGCTATTAGTTAATATTCCTGAAGTTACTCCAGCAGTTGTCGAGCAACAGTCGGAAAATACGATCAATTTTTCAGAGTATAAATCCAATATGGCTAAACTCATGAAGCGTGTAGCCCCCGGTGGTGTGGCAGATAAAATGATCGCGGATGTCTTCGCTGCTGAATCTGTAGATGTAAATAATGAGCAAATAGATCGAGACCTTGCCATCCGATTAGGCGAAAAAATTATCGCTAAAATCCCGAATGCAAGTCGCAGAAAAATGATCATAAAGGAATATAACGTCCTTTCTCAAAAATTTTAATTCCTTTGAATTAATTAAAAAAACCTAACTGACCAAAAATTAAAAAGTGAAATTAAACTTATTAACTATGTCCGTGCTTGGCTTTTTAGCCACGCAATCATCGCTGTCTGCAGCTACCACAGAGGCTCAATCGGCTCCCGCAGCTGATATTAGCTTCTTGCTCTTTGCATCAGCTCTTGTGTTTCTTATGCAAGCGGGATTCTGTTTGATCGAGATGGGCTTCTCACGTGCCAAAAACGCGATTAACATTGTGATGAAAAACGTCTGCGATATGTCCGTGGGAACGCTAGGCTTTTTCTTCGTCGGCTTCGGGCTTATGTTTGGGTGGTCACAAGGAGGAGTGGTAGGTCTTGGAAATTTTGGATTTAGTAGTGACTACGCAAGTAACAGTGGAGTCTGGATGTTTTTCCTCTTCCAAGCAATGTTCGCGGCTACTACTGTGACGATTTCCTCTGGAGCGATGGCTGAGAGAACGTATTTCCCAGGCTATCTCCTCTATGCAACGATCGCATGTATGTTTATTTACCCATTCTTTGGCCATTGGGTCTGGGGTGGTGCAGCTGTTGATTACGGATTTGGCGAAGGCAAAGGCTGGTTAGCAGCAAAAGGTTTTTCTGACTTTGCAGGTTCTACAGTGGTGCATGCCGTTGGTGGTGCATTTGCACTAGCCGGGATCATTGTCATCGGGCCGAGAAAGGGCCGTTTCCTAGAAGACGGGAGTGAGCGTATTTTCGCAGGACATAGTATTCCTCTAAGTGCATTGGGTCTATTTTTACTCTTTTTTGGATGGTTTGGATTCAATGGTGGATCTCAGCTTACACCATCTGATGTGGGTGGGGTTTCTGTTGGCTTTATTGCGGTCAATACGATGCTATCAGGTTGTGCAGCTCTGGTTGCAGGCTTAGTTGTCCACTGGGTCGTTAGAGGCTGGGCAGACCCTGAGTCGGCTATTAATGGAGCTCTCGGTGGCCTAGTAGGGATCACTGCATGCTGTAACTGTGTGGCTCCTTGGTCAGCCGTAGTTATCGGTATTATTTGTGGAACGATTACTGTATTTGGTGGAAGTATCCTACTTAAGTTCAAATTGGATGATGCTGTAGGTGCTGTTCCGGTTCACCTCTTCTGTGGTATTTTTGGAACATTGAGTGTGAGTATCTTTAATAAAGATGCAGCCTTTCAGAATATTGGGGTGCAGGCAATGGGGGCATTCCTCATTCCAGTATGCGCATTTATAGTTTCATGGTTTGTTTTCCAAATTATTAACAAAACTGTTGGCCTTCGTGCTACTGATGAAGCACAGGAGCAAGGGCTCGACTTCTCTGAGCACTCAGCAACGGCTTATCCAGATTTTGCGACAAACGAGGACGCATAAAAGTCTAGATCAATTATACAAAAAGCCCATTGGTAACAATGGGCTTTTTTTCGGTTCGAGAGTCCCGCATTCAAACTAGAGAAGGAAGCTATTCTCGATCTGCTATATTTAAATTCAACAGCCCTGCTTTAAGCAGTTATCTCTGATCTGCGGTAGTTGCTAATAACTAAGCCTATTTATTCTTTTGCTTCTTTTTTCTCTTAGCTCCCAGCAGCCTATTCTTCGCTGTCATATCAATACTGCGATCAAACAATACATTATAAATTGAGTATTGAGGGTGATCGGTGTTTGCCTCTTTCCACAGCTGAAGCTCTTCATCATATTTAGCCCTCATCTCATCCAACAGGGGTTGATATTCCGCATTACGGCTTAAATTCGTTAATTCTAGCGGATCTTTACTCACATCAAATAGGTCCTCGGCTGGCTCCAATGTGTTATCCCCATACCACCAGTAGGTGTACTTATACTTTTCTGTAATAGTCGTTAGGCTTTTAGTGGCTAACTCACCCCAGGTGTTCATAAAGGAAATTTGTTCATGTCCTCCATCTTTTTCATCATCGAGTAAACTGAGCAGGCTTTTGCCATCCATGTTTTCGGGGACAGATGCCCCTGCTAGTTTTAGGATAGTGGGGGCAAAATCAATATTAGCAGTGAGCTTAGAGCTTCTTAACACCTTCCCCGTTGTTTTTGCCTTCGGATGATAAATGATTAATGGAGCGCGCGAGGATTCCTCTAGTGGTAGCACCTTTGATCCATAGCCATGAGAGCCGCATAAAAACCCATTATCACTGGTGTAAATAATGATTGTGTTATCTGCTATTCCTTGGGCCTCCACTTCCTCCCGGATCATTCCTAGGGCAACATCAATCGCATAAACTTGCTGATGGTATGTGGCCATCACCTTATCATAATTTTTATCATATTCCCATTCCTCAAAGCGCACATATTGGCGTCCTCGTTTACTTTGCTCTGATAAATGCTTGCTGTGTTCTCGCCCGTAATTTTCAGGCTTTTTGAATACCTTTCCTTTATAAATATGATCGAATTGAGGATCTGGCGTGGTGGGTCTGTGAGGAGCTTTAAAGCTGATAGACAGGCAAAAAGGCTTCTTTTGAGCAACAGAATCTTTAATCACATCTCTCCCAAAAGCTCCATATGCCAAGGTTGAATGCGGGTATTTTTCCGCGTATTTGAGGAGTGCTTTACTTGCTTTAGAGTTATACGAAGTCTGTCCAAAACCTCCTGCCCAGAAGTCAAAGTCCGCGCGAGGGAGGCCGCGTGTCCTCCCTTCCACTTCTATTCCAAACTTACCCGCAAATGCTGTCAAATAACCTTCCTTGCGTAATAGCACAGGGTAAGATTGATTCCATATCTCCTCTGTCATATCGGGAATGTCGAAATTGGTGCGTGTTTTATACTCATACATCCCTGTGAGTATGTTCGCACGGCTAGCTTGGCATATGGCGGTCGTATTATAGTGCTTATCAAAGATTAAACCATCTTTCGCTAGTTTATCCATATGAGGCGTGAGCACATCTTGGTTCCCATAGGCTCCCACAGAATAAAAGCTCTG
>JALZVA010000042.1 GCA_023301335.1 Akkermansiaceae bacterium | reverse complement strand
CTCTAGCACTTTCCCATTTCGATACCGTTCCAATCTTTACCATTGATGGGTTTTTCCAACGTCTCTTAAAGGAGTATGCATTCGAATCCAACTCTCTCTTTTCCGTAGAACTAGACACAGATGAGGCTGCGATGGTGGATCAGGCCTTACGCGACTACTGGCGCACGCATATTTACAAACTTAATGAAGAAGACCTCACGCACTTCAATACAGTGGTGGATTTTTCTCAAGCCGCTACGTTTATCTCTGAAGTTTTACGCACTCCTGATGCTGTGCTCTCCCCATCGTATTCCTTATCTGCCAAAAATCTCGTGGCAAATCAAGCGGAGCAATACATCGCTTTCAAGGACTTCCTCACTCGCCATAAAGAAGAGCTTCTCCATTTTGTCACCACTCCTCCTCAGGGACTCGCCAAGCGTAAGCAACTATACAAAGCGGGCGGAGCTGAAACGTTCGAAATCGAACTAGAAAAATTTCTAACAAGCAAAGCGTGCACACGCCCTAATTTTTTAAGCGACGTTTCATCCGATTATTTATTCTCTAAGACAGCGGCGACTAAGGCACTCAAGGAGCCTCTCTCTGAGCACTCGCTCGCTCCCGTTTTTGAAGCGATCAGTGCGTTTCTCAACACCCCTCAAGCAGATCTGAAATCCGCTTATCTTGGAGAGATCCTTCGAACTGTAAAAAAGCAACTCGGCGCCATTAAAAAAGAGCGTAATGTCCAAACCTACACAGACATCACCTCTAAGCTTGCCTCCCTCCTCACCTCAGACTCCAAGCCCGCCCAAAACATGATTAAATCCGTGCGGGCATCTTATCAAGCTACATTGATTGACGAATTTCAAGATACTTCTCCTCTACAAAGTGCTGTTTTTTTATCCCTATTTAATCATCCAGAAGGTTACCTACATATCATTGGCGATCCTAAACAATCGATCTACCGCTTCCGTGGTGCAGATGTGTATGCCTACATCAATGCTGCAAAAAAAGCTAAGACTACAGAACGCCTCGTCACTAACTATCGCTCTACTCCGAGCATGATCCATGCTGTGAACATCCTGTTCAGTCGAGCCGCAGATCCCTTCTTAATCGATGAGCAAATCACATTCCATCCCTCTACATGGCCGAATGCTGAAGCAGATAATTCACCCACACACCCTTCGCTTCATTTCCACTCCTTAGATTCAGCACTTAGAAATAATGAGCGGTTTAATGCTGCTATTGAAGGAGACATTACACAGCAAATTCTCGACCTCCTAGGTCAGAGCTGGGAGCGTATTAACCCAGGTGACTCCGCCCGCTCCGACCTTGTGCACCCAGGGGATATTGCCATCTTAGTAAATAGTAAAAAAGAAGGAGCAAATCTCTTTCATCACCTCTCTCAATTCGGTATCCCTGCCGTGATTCAGACCAGCACATCTCTACTAGATACAGATGAGGCCACGGATATTTTATACATTCTTCACGCGGCCCTCCACCCTAACAAACCTGCCTATATTCGCACAGCCTTACTCTGTTCTGTCTTTGGAGACAACGAGTCACTCCTCAAGGATCAAGCATTCCTCAGCGCCACCGAGCATTTCCTTAATTTCTCCATCATCTGGGAGCAGCAAGGACTAATGCCGATGATACGGGCTCTTTTTAAGGTCTTCGATATCCACCCTCGCCTACTCTCTCTCCCACAGGGTATTCGCTCACTCACTAACTTCATGCACCTCTCTGAAGTGCTCGATAACAAATCGAGATCTGAAGGCTACACACCTACCGATATCACCTTATGGTTAGACTCAGCTATCAAAGGACATATTATTGATACAGATGCAGAAGTGTTAGAAATCCGTTTAGACTCTGATCTACCTTCGGTCAAAATCCTGACTCAGCACAGTAGTAAGGGCTTAGAGTTCCCCGTCGTATTCGTCACCCCCCCTTGTAAGCGAACATTCTCTAACACCATAAAGCCTGACCTGTCTTACCACGATGCAGGAACACTCCACCTCGCGGCACAGTCCGAGATAGACGAAGAAGTTCTTGCTAAAAGAGTGCGTGAGGCATGCGCAGATAGAGCTCGACTCGCTTATGTATCCATCACCCGCGCCAAGTATCTCTGTCACTTCTACTACATTCCTGAACATTCTAGTAAGCCTGACGAGCACGCTGTGTATCAAATGTTAGGATGTCCAGACCTTGAAGACCTTCATGCCTTAGGAGCGAAGTCTGACGGTTGTATTCAGATCAACGAGATCCAAGAGATCCTCCAGCCTCAGACGGTTTACACCCCACCCATACAGGAACAGGTACAGGAGCTACGCGCTGGGCAAGAAGAAGATACACAGTGGAGCTCCCAGTTCCGCACAACCTCCTTCAGTGGACTCACTCACCATAATCACTCTGAAGAATCCTATCGCGATATCGACCGCTCTTCCAGCTCTAGCACCCAGCTTGAAGAAGTAGGGTTCTGGAAAGACCTTCAAGCTGGTGCAGCTCTAGGATCAGCTTTCCACGAAATACTTGAAGAAGTTGACTTCCAAAGACTCGAAGGAATGGACGCTGTGATTCTCCAAAAACTCACCAACTACCAGCCATTTAAAAAGCACTTTCAAAAAGCAAAAACCCCGGCCTTAGTCTCACAGATTTCTCAATACATCCAGCACCTCGTTTGCCATCCGTTAGAGAGTAATCCCACTTCAGTCACTCTCAACGCCATCCCTGATAAACAACGGATTATTGAACCTCAGTTCGTCCTCACAGATAGTACGTACTCCCTCTCTCAACTTGCTAAAGTGCTAAAATCAGCTCCCCCCAAAGGTCTCCCTGCAGACTACATCGGGCAGCTAGAGAACATGGACAGCGAAGCGTTCAAAGGTTTCCTAACAGGATTTATCGATCTTATCTTTGAACATGACGGCCGTTATCATATTTTAGACTGGAAAACTAACCGTCTTAAAAATCCGGTGACACAGTATTCTGACATAGCGCTCTGCTCTGCTATGGCTGACCACCACTACTACCTGCAGTACCACTTATACACACTCGCACTCGACACCTTCCTTCAGCTTCGCCTTGGCGATGCCTATCAGCCAGAGAAACATCTAGGAAAGGTTTACTACGTTTTCCTTCGGGGCATTGACCCTAACACTCCTGGAAGTGGCGTGTTTTCTGATCAGCTTTCACTCGAACGCTTACAACAACTCCGATCCATCTATCAGCCCGATTAATCATGATCGCTCCTCATTTAACCAAGTTTTTATCAGAACATCACTTAGCGCGTGGGAAGGAATTCTCCACACTGCTCGCCGAGCTATGTGAAGCCCTAGAAAGTGGATCCTCCTGCCTTCCCTTAGAAGAGTCTTCTCTAAAACTACCTGAATCCCTACAATACCTCGCCTGCGGTGAAATAGGTAGCGTCGTGGGGAATCCTAACAGCACACAGCCACTCCTGCTCACCCCTCAAAATAAACTTTATTTTAACCGCTACTACAGTTACGAAAAAGAGATCGCTCAAGCGATTCTCGACAGAAGTAAATCTTCTCAATCAAATCTCCAGCCTTCTCAAGAAGCGCATCTCATAGAGCTCTTCCCAAACATCTCAGAGAACGATCAAGCAGAGGCTGCTAAAAAGTCTATCCTCCAACATTTTTCAATCATCTCAGGTGGTCCAGGTACAGGAAAAACGACTACGGTTCTAAAAATCTTAGACCTTCTCAAGCGTACAGGATTTTATACTAAGCCCGAGGAAGTGCTCCTCCTCGCACCCACAGGAAAAGCAGCAGATAGGCTACGCCAATCGCTTCTTCAAGGGCTGCAGAAGCATGATTATGATTCCTCGAGCTTTCCCACACAGACTTCAACGATTCATCGAGCGCTTGGATACCAACCACATTCTATTCACTTTAAACACAATCGAGATTTTCCACTCTCCGCCAAAATCGTGATCGTCGATGAAACCTCCATGGTTGACCTCCCACTGATGGCAAAACTATTTCGTGCCATCCACTTCGAGTCAAAAATAATTTTGTTAGGCGACCCCCACCAGCTCACTTCCGTAGAGGTCGGATCCTTACTCACCGACTTGATAGAAAAGCATAATGATAAAACATCATGCATCCACCACACCACTACTATCTTAAGAAAAAGCTACCGAAACCAAGGAATCATTCACGCCGTGTGTGAATCCATCAAAGTAGGCAACAGCCAACAAGCTCTCCAGCATATCCAAATCTCAGACGAAACACAACAAGGGCACGTTTCCTTACAAGACCTCCCCAGCCAGGCGAAAGAAAGCCTTAGCCCTTTTGTCAAAGAGCACTGGCTGCCCGCACTGACGCAATCTGATTTATCTATCCAAGAGCAGCTTCTTAGCGTTGATAGATTTCGCATCCTCAGCCCTACACATCGAGGAGCTTATGGGATTGATGCGCTCAACGCCACTGTAGAATCCATCCTCCGCAGCGAGGGTATCGACACCTCTGAAAAGTGGTATGTAGGGCGATCCGTTATCATCCAAAAAAATGACCACACTCTCGGCATCTACAATGGTGATACTGGCTTATGCGTGCTCGATAAAGAGGGTCAAACCAAAGTTGCATTCCTCTCCGAAGATGGTGTCCGCTTGCTCACTCCTACCCTACTTCCCGATGTGAAAACCGCATGGGCACTCACCATCCACCGTACTCAAGGAAGTGAATACAAAGAACTCCTCCTCACCCTCCCGGAACTCTCCGAGGGTAACTCTCTGGTCACTCGTGAGCTTCTTTACACAGGCATCAGCCGAGCTAGGAACAAGGCTAATATCTGGAGCGCACAAGATAACTTTAAGGATACTATAAACCGTAAAACACAACGTGCCTCAGGGCTGTCTGACTTACTTTAGAAATCAAAAACTAAACTAGTGCCATAAGATATTTCTTTAGCTATATCGGCTTAGATCCAACGAGTTTCGTATGTAGCCCCCATGAATCACTAACGGCAATTTCACAATTCTAAAGAATAATTTCTAACGAAAACGACAAGCTCTCATTACGCTGCTATTTCTCGTGATAATTCTGAGGGACTTAGTCCGTCTAATATTTTTCATATTGCCCTGTCCGAGCTTTTAACGCATCGAAGAAATCATTAAAAACAGCGGAAATCTTGTTGACGAGATCGAACTATACTTAGAACTCACACTTATTGAAATATCTTAGATCCTTACACTCTATACCCTTAGAGTTTTTTAGAATTTAGCGCAGTAATTTTTGCTGTGCTTCTCCCTGATTTTGAGCAATTACCAAGATCTCCTCCATCGCTTTATTAAAAGACTCTAACGTTTCATCACTCTCAAAATTAACAAGATCACCTTCCATTTCCCACTTCCCGTCTTCTTTTTTTAAGAGAATCAGTATATTTTTGATGATTGTAGTTAGCTCTGTATCACAGTTTCTTATAGTTATTAGGTGAGGCCTTTGCTTATTTGCAGTCCTAGTCATAGCTCCAATAAAATCAGTTCTATTTTTCTTACTAACCTTCTCTTTATCCAAAGCTGCTTTTGCTTTCTTTAAGCCCTTACCCTCTTTTACATACGCTAACACCTCTTGATTTGCTTTTTCATACTTTTCTATCAACGCAATTCTCTCCTCATAATCTCGCTCTAAATAAAGAGCTTCAAAATCCATTCCTGATTCAAAAAGGGATGAGTCTAAGATTTTGCTTAACCTCATATTGTCTTCATTTACAGCTCTCAGCACTCTGCCTAAAGAGGCCTCTTCTCCTCCCATTGATTCCAATTTACTCGCCATCGAATTGCTTGAATTAAGTAACGGTTCCAAGTCTTCATTCGTCAATCCGCCTTCTTGTTCAGCCTTATTCGCCAATTTACGCTGTTCATTTTCAATCTTATCAACCGCTGCTTCAATTTGTTTATTTTTCTGAAAACTGTCCTTACAACTGACAAACAAACAACAAAAAGCTAAAATTAAAGTAACAGTGGTTCCACGGAATATGCTCATACAGATATTATGCTATATCTATATATAAAAAAATCCATCTTAAATATTATCTCATTTAACTGCTATGCGTCCTACTTTCAAAAGCACCACTATTTTCTTCCAATCTAATTACACTCCTCTCGGGCTCATAAGAGATCTCTATTTTCCCATGAGGAACAGGTAAACAAAAAAGCCTCGGTTAGAAAATAATTCCATCGAGGCTTTTAAATTTATCTTATCACGAAACTCGTGATTTTACTGGCAGCTATCTCATGGCTCTTCGTAGTTCGAAGTGCTTGATTTCACTGGACCGGCGGCGGACTCAACGGCGCTAGTCGAGACCTTACCACGAGCTTCCTTCTTCACATCAATGGTAGATTTCTCAATACTGTTAGCACCGAGGGTTCTCAAGTAATAGGTCGTTTTTAGTCCTGTTCTCCAGGCATGGCGATACATGTGGGAGAGCGTCTTCATGTCTGGTGTGGCAAGGAAGAGGTTCACAGATTGGGATTGGTCAATCCACTTTTGACGGCGTGCTGCGGCATCGATCACGGCTTCAAAGGAAACTCCAAAAACGGTCTTATGCTTCAGCTTCAGTGCCTCTGGAATTTCTGAGATATCATCTAACTCGCCATCATGGTATTTCAGCTTATCTAACATCTCTCTCCCCCATAATCCCTCACTCTTCAGGTCATTCACGAGCTCTCTATTGAGCACGAGGAAGTTTCCTGAGAGGTTAGATTTAGTGAACAGATTTTTATAGTTCGGTTCGATACATGGAGTGGTGCCCATGATGTTCGAGATCGTCGCGGTCGGAGCGATGGCTAGCACGTTTGAGTTTCTCATCCCATACTTGGCGATTTTCTCACGCACTGGTGTCCAGTCCATCTTGTTCCCACGAGGAACGTCCACTTTCACTCCACGCTCTTGTTCAAGAAGGTCAACGGTGTCCTGTGGAAGTAATCCTCTATCCCACTTAGAGCCTTTATAGCTAGAGTAGGCGCCTCGTTCTCCAGCGAGGTCTGCAGATGCTCCATAGGCGTAGTAAGCGATGGCTTCCATGAACTCATCATTGAACTCAACCGCTGCATCTGAGGCGAATGCTAAGTTTTTCTTATACAGTGCATTTTGAAGTCCCATGACACCCATTCCGATAGGACGGTGACGTGTGTTAGAAGTCTTTGCTGAATCTGTTGGGTAGAAGTTAATATCGATCACGTTATCCAGTGCACGAATTCCTACAGCGATGGTTTCCTTGAGCATATCATGGTCAAGAGATCCATCTTCACGGATGTGGTTATCTAACACTACTGAACCTAAATTACACACGGCAGTTTCCTCATCCGAGGTGTTAAGGGTGATTTCCGTGCAGAGATTCGATGAGTGCACCACACCGGCGTGATCCTGAGGTGAGCGTATATTACACGGATCTTTGAAGGTAATCCATGGATGGCCAGTTTCAAAAATCATCTTGAGCATGTTCTTCCACATCTCAATAGCAGGGATCTTCTGGGTCCAAAGTTTTCCTTCTTCCGCCATTTTTTCATACTCTTCATACCTTCTTTCAAAAGCAGATCCGTATAGATCGTGTAGGTCTGGTGTCTCGTTTGCTCTGAAGAGGCTCCAATCTTGGCGGTTCTCCATGCGCTTCATGAATAGGTCAGGAATCCAATTCGCCGTATTCATGTCGTGACAACGGCGACGGTCATCTCCTGTATTCTTCCGTAGTTCGAGGAAGTCTTTCATGTCGTTGTGCCAAGTCTCAAGGTACGCACAGCCTGAGCCACGACGCTTTCCTCCTTGGTTCACAGCAACGAGCTGGTCATTGTGTAACTTCAAAAAGGGAATCACTCCCTGAGATTCTCCGTTCGTGCCCTGGATATATCCACCGGTGCCTCTTACTGAAGTCCATGAGCCACCTAGTCCACCAGCCCACTTAGAGAGGTATGCATTATCTGCGATTCCTCGCTGCATGATGGACTCAATTGAGTCGTCGACTTTGTAAAGGTAACAAGAGGAAAGCTGTGAGTGTAGTGTCCCAGAGTTAAATAAAGTCGGTGTGGAAGAGCAGAATCTACGTGCTTTATAAAGCTGATACAGACGGATCACCCAGTCTTCCTTAGCTTCCTTCTCCTCCTTGAAGAGTCCCATCGAGACACGCATCCAGAAGAACTGTGGCGTCTCTAAGCGAACTGGCACTGCTCCTGTTTTATCGACAACTAGGTAACGGTCGTAGAGCGTCTGAATCCCGAGGAACTCGAAGTCTAAATCCGCAGTAGGGTCAAGCGCTTCGGCAAGCTTATCAATGTCGTAACGTCCATCTAAGATGTCTGGGTTGACTCGCTTAATCTCTACAGCATACTTGAGGTAGCTCTTAAACTTCTGCGTATGCAGTGCTTTCAAGCCTTCGATTCCATCTTCAAGGATATTCCAATCTAACACCTCTTCATAAATGTAAGAGAGGAGGATACGGCCAGCAAACTTGGTAAAGTCCGCGTCCTGCTCGATCAATGTCTTGGCATTAAGAGTGATTGTTTTTTGTAGGTCTGCCTTGGTGATTTCTGCACCAATCGAGCGTCTTAGTTCACGCTCAATTTCTGCTTCAGAAATACACAGGTCTAAGCCGATAGAGGCAAACTGAATACGCTTCTTCAGCTCCGAACCGTCCCAGAAAATAGAATCTCCTTCTGGTGTGGAAACCACTACCATAGATTCCTGCTGAGGATCTTCTGTCGGGATTTGTTCTTCCAGCTTCCGATTAGCGGCACGCTGTGCGCGGTAGAGAATGTAATGCTCAGCTACTTTAAAGTAACCCTGGCGCATGAGCTCCTCCTGCACCATATCCTGCACGTCCTCGATATGGACAAAGGCTTTTTCTTCATCACGGATTCTGAGGGTCACAGCATGTGCGATTTTAGAGGCCGCAGAGCCATCTTGCTTCATCGAGAGAAACGCCTGACGCACGGCATTCCCAATCTTTGTTTCAGACCACGGCACCACATTTCCACTACGGCGAATCAATCTTACAGAAAAAGGCTCGGAGGAAATGGCATTCATTTCAATCTCTCCTGTATCCGCTAAGGATCGGTTAAACACTAGTGACTTTGCCACGTCGTGAGCATCATTTTCTATCAATGCTTTTTCTATCAACAAGTATAAGTCAGCTTTCGCTAAGCGTAAGCGCCCACTTGCACCTACCTGATCCATGAGAGAGTCTGCTACACGGTTTGCTATCCCTGATACAAAGTGACGGTTCTCATCATTAAAGATCGTGTCTTCCTGCGCCTGACGTGCTAGCAGTAGGTCCGTAAGAGCGCCTCCGATCGTGTCAGCAACATCTGCAAGAGAAAGTTCACTCTCTTGCTCTCCCTGCGTGACAATCACTTGAGGGACTTTATTAGGGGCTGATCCAAGCTGCTCTCTCCAGGCAAAATCTGGTTTTTCTGAGCGCGGCTGGATGACAACATTCTTCAATGCTTGATCCTCTGCTAAGGATAGGTTTTTGTACATGTGTGTGGTAGTGGACTAGTGGTTTAGGTGTAGGGTGCGTAATCAAAATACGCAGTGGAATAAAAGAGGGCGGCTGGCTTATAGATCATCATCATCAACGTCTTCGAGCGCAGAAGCTTTCTGATACTCGGTCACGCGACCTTCGAAGAAGTTCTGCTCTTTTTTGATATCCATCATTTCCGCAAGCCAAGGGAAAGGATTTGA
>JALZVA010000041.1 GCA_023301335.1 Akkermansiaceae bacterium | reverse complement strand
ATCCCTCGAACCGATACTTATATTGAAAAAGACAGTTCGATTAATGATGAGATCGAACGCCTCCGTTTAAGCACCATGGGAAGCTTACTCACACGAAAGGACGTGATCGTGATTGCCTCTGTGAGTTGTATTTACGGATTGGGAGACCCTCAGGATTTCCAGGATTCGCTGGTGATGGTGAGAGAGGGAGATTTGTTAGATAGAGATGATTTTATTGCCCAATTAGTTGACCTTCTCTACGAAAGAAATGACTTCACGTTTGACCGTGGACAGTTTCGGGTTCGAGGAGATGTGGTTGAAGTCAGGCCTGCACAGTTAGATGATACGGCGATTCGGATAGAATTCTTTGGAGACGAGGTTGAGAGGATATCAGAGATTGGCGTAGTCTCTGGGAAGACGCTTGATGCCGTACCCTTCCACACTTTTTTTCCTGCTAAACAATTTGTGAGCTCCAAGGAAAGAGTGAAGAAAGCCATTGTAGCAATCCGTAAAGAGCTGAAACAAACGGTTGATGACTTTGAAAAAGAGGGGAAGTTGATTGAAGCTCAGCGCATTAAGATGCGGACAGATTATGACATAGAGATGTTTCAAGAAATGGGATTCTGCCAAGGCGTAGAGAATTACTCGCGTCACCTTACTGAAAGAGAAGTGGGCTCAAGGCCTTATACATTGTTAGATTTTTTTGATGAAGACTTCTTATTGCTAGTAGATGAGAGTCATGTTTCGATTCCTCAAGTGGGAGGGATGTTTGAGGGGGATAAAAGTCGTAAGACCACCTTGGTAGAGCATGGATTTAGACTTCCTAGCGCGCTCGATAATCGACCTTTGAAATTTGCTGAGTACATGAAAATAACGAAGCAAAGACTCTATGTATCAGCCACTCCAGGGCCATTTGAACTGATGAATTCACGTCCAGAGAATAAGACATTTATTCCCTATAAGCGTGACCCGAAAGTTTCTGCAAACGCATTGCTCAATAAACTAAAAAAACAGGTTGAGATATCTCCAAGCTCAGAAGCAGTGGAAGACTTTGACCCGACAGCGAGAGGGAAAAGCTTACTTGTAGAGCAGATTATCCGACCTACAGGTCTGTTAGATCCAATTCTTTCTTTCTACCCTCTCAAAGGACAGATTGATAAGACGATAGAGCTGTGCCGTGATAGAGTGGAAAAGCGTGAACGTGTGCTAGTCACGACACTGACGAAAAAAACAGCTGAAGATCTCAGTGAATACCTCAAGGAAGTAGATCTAAAAGTGCGCTATATTCATTCCGATGTAGATACGATAGAGCGAGTAGAAATTCTACGTGCACTTAGAATTGGTGAGATCGATGTGTTGGTAGGGATTAATCTATTGAGAGAGGGGTTGGATCTCCCAGAGGTTTCCTTAGTGTGCATCCTTGATGCAGATAAAGAAGGCTTTCTAAGAAATGAAACAAGCCTGGTGCAGACGGCGGGTAGAGCTGCGAGGCATGTGAGTGGAGAGTGTGCGCTCTTCTGTGATAAGATCACAGATTCGATTCAGGCACTCAAAGATGTGACAGCCTATCGTAGGGAAAAACAAATCGCGCATAATGAGAAATTTGGAATCACTCCGACCTCTGTCGTAAGGATGGATCAGGCATCGCTTCATGGAACGAACTATGCAGCGGAGGAAGAAGAGCCGCTGGCAATGGTTGCGGAGGATGAAAACGACTACGAGATTATGAAGGTTATCTCAGAGCTGGAAGAGGAGATGCAGGAGTCCTCTCAGAAGTTAGAGTTCGAGCGTGCAGCCCACTTGAGGGATCAAATTAAGCAGCTTAAATCGAGACTAGAGACCGAAGAGTAAGGATCAGACTTCCAAGCTCTTGGGTGTAAAAAGAGCTGACTACGCTTCTGGAGTAGTCTTTAATACTTTTGCGATGCTCTCTTCAATCTGAGGATTGACGTTATTAGAAACCGTTTCACAGGCAACACGGATCGCATTTTTAATCGCTAGGGGAGAGGAGCCACCGTGTGCGATGATACAGACACCGTTGAGCCCTAGCAGAGGACTTCCTCCGTAGGTTTCGTAGTTCGTTCTTCCTTTGAGATCTTTGAATGCGCCTTTTGCCATCGCGGCACCGAGCATACGCAGGGGCTTTCTAGTCAGTTCTAGCTTTAGCCATTTTGACATAGCCTTGGCGGTCGATTCAACACTCTTGAGGACGATGTTTCCAGTGAAGCCTTCACAGAGGCAGACGTCTAGTTTGGTATCAAAAAGATCTTTACCCTCAACATTTCCGAGGAAATCAAAGGGAGCATTTCCTTGCTCGACTAGTGCACTTAAAAGTTTAAAAGTTTCCTTAGTGAAAGGCGTGCCTTTTTCATCTTCCCCACCATTTGACATGATTCCTACAGTTGGGTTCTTTACTCCAAGGACTTCTTTGGCATAGACGGCTCCCATGATGGCATAGCCTACGAGATGCTCAGGCTTGGCGTCTGGGTTTGCCCCAGCGTCAAGAAGGTTACAGGTTCCGTATTCGTTTGGGAGCGGTGAGCAGATACCTGCACGTCCAATCCCTTTGATCGTGCGGAGCTTTAGCGTAGCATTAGCCACTGCGGCACCTGTATTCCCTGCACTAATAACGGCATCAGCATCCCCAGATTTAACTAATCCTGTGGCAATACTAATAGAAGATTTTTTCTTACTCCGAAGCGTGGAGGCTCCAGACTCATGCATTTCGACAACTTGCTCCGCATGAACGAACTGAATACGCTCATCCTCAAGGTTAATTTCTTCACAGAGTGCCTTAAGTTTGGGCTCATCACCAACCATAAAGAGGGTGGTGATAGAAGGTTGCTCAGCAAGGGCAAGTTTAGCTCCCTCAATATTAATAAGGGGGGCCTTGTCCCCACCCATTGCATCTAAAGCGATTCTCATAAGATGTTAGAAAAGTATTAGAATTGAGAAATAAGTATACAAAAAAGAAGCGACAATTTAAAAATTGCCGCTTCATTAAAAGTTTTTTTAGAAGGTGTTACGACTAAACGCCGTCAACATTGACCACTTGGCGGTCACGATAAGTGCCGCATACTGGGCAAGCAATGTGTCCAGGGATACGTGATTCACAATCAGGGCAAGTCTTTAGAAGAGGTTTTCTCCAGCGATTTGCGCCACGACGCATCTTTTGCTTCATTTTTGATGTTCTGCGCTTAGGTACTGCCATTTTTTTATTCGGTTAATGATTAATCTTGTTCGTCTGAGAAGTTTTTAATGCTGTCGAGAGCATTCCAGTTATTGGTCCACTGATTACCTTCTGCAGCTATGGGCGGTTCGTTTACACCAGGATCGGTGGGTTTGTCCACTGCTAAATACTTAGAATTTAACTCATATTCGTGTTTTTCGTCCGCATTCTCGCAATTTGGGCTCACTGGAGCCTCAATAAAGATTTCCTCACGGAATATTTCTGTTAAATCGACCGCTCCTGATTGGATTTCTACTGAAGACGCAAACTCTTGAATGGTAAGGGTTTGCGTAAATGTGCGAGAAGTATACACGCATTGCATACTGAGAGTTGTTTCCAGAAGTCCTTGGACAAGTAGCTCGTCATCAAAACGTTGGACGTGAACATCGTAAAATAGAGGAGAATGCGGCTTTACGAGATCAATTTCTGTGGTGTCGAGCACAGAGGCATCTAATTCCCCTTGGTAGGATTTTCCCTCTTCTGGTAAATTCGCCAGAATGATTGTCAAGTTATCTGCCATCGTGGTCGGGTTTTGCCAAAGAGTATGGAAAAGGAAAGTAAAATTTCGCCATATAGAGCAGAATGGCTGGCTATAGACTGAGATATGGTGTTGATTAAATGAAGCAGAATGAGTTTTGAAGCTGAAAAAAACATAGAGGAGCCGCGCACGGTTGTGTTTTATGATGGTGCGTGTGGGATGTGTAATGCAGTGGTCATGAGATTACTTGACTGGGATGAAGAAAAACTCTTTTTCTACGCTCCACTACAGAGCGATTACGCTGCGAATGTGCTGCCAGAGGAATTCACAAAGGATCTCTCCACGATGGTTTTCCTCCACGAGAAAAAATCCTATATAAAATCCTCGGCGTTGCTTGAAATCCTGAAAATCGTCAAAAAATGCAGTATTTTAAGACTCATCCTAACTTTTACTCCTCAATGCGTGAGAGACGTTGGCTATAGTGTCGTGGCGAAGTGTAGGCATTTGTTTGGAAAGCCCGTATCCTGTCGGGTGCTCAGTGAAGAAGAGCAATCTAGATTCTTGAACTAAATTGCCGTATGGAGTTAAAAAGAACTCGTAAATTCCTATCATTTGGCTACTTCTCCCAAAATGTTTAACTTCGAAAAACTAAGCAATACATTGATTGACCTCGTGGACTCTCCTGACGATTGGTTGCAGTGGGGCTTGATTTTTGGAGCGCTCTTTGTCGCTTTTCTATTAAGAAAATTAATGGGCTATATTTTTGCTCAGTTAGACTCACGAGTTGATAGTTTTTGTAAGACAGCTTTTGAAAATTATAATGGCCTACGCTTATACCCTATCATGCTGGCGTTTACCTTGGGTGCATTTCACCTTGGCCTAAAAGAGAACCAAGAGCCGTGTAGTTATGTTCTAACCGTATTCTATTTGGTGTTAGTTTATGCGGCATATAATCTACTCATTGCGTTTTCGAATAGGGCATTTATCCCTAAGGTTGTTGGAGGGTTGATTTACCTGATGATATCCTTGTCTATTTTTGGCTGGCTAAGTCCTGTTAAAGAAACCTTACGGAAGATTAAATTCCCCTTAGGTGAGAGTAGTCTTAATTCATGGGATTTTATTTCAGCAGTGATCGCTCTGTTGATGCTCCTGTGGTTTGTAGGAGTCTTGAATCGTCTCGTGGATACGGGAGTGGCTAAAAATAAAAAAATCCCACCATCTGTAAGAGTTCTCGTTTCTAAAGCCTCGCGTTTGCTTCTCTATACTATTGCAATTTTGATGTCATTGAAGATCGCTGGTGTAGATCTCCGTGCTCTAGCCTTCTTTTCGGGAGCTCTAGGCTTAGGGATAGGTTTTGGGCTTCAAAAGGTGGTCTCGAATCTTGTGTCTGGAGTGATTATTCTCCTGGATAAGTCGATCAAGCCGGGCGATGTGATTGAGATTGATGGGAGTTATGGCTGGATCAATACGCTCAGGACACGCTATGTTTCCGTCCTCACGCGCGACCGCAAAGAAATCCTAATCCCGAATGAAGACTTTGTGGTGAATAAGGTCGTCAACTGGTCGTTTTCAGATACGGATGTAAGGATTAAGGCGGACGTGGGGATTGCTTATGGAGAAGATGTGGAAAAGGCGATTGGCTGCTGCGTGCAGGCTGCGAAAAAAATCGAAAGAGTGTTGGGGTCTCCCGCACCTCGCTGTCTCCTGACAGGGTTTGGAGATTCTGCAATTGATTTACAAATACGTTTTTGGATCAATGATGCAAACGAAGGGGTTGCCAATGTGCGTTCTGCTGTCCTGTTAGAAGTATGGAGATCATTTAAGGAAAATGATATTAGAATTCCATTCCCACAACGCGACATTCACATTAAGGGCCCAGATCAGATGGAGGCCTTAGAAGTTGCACTAGAAGGTGCAGCTAAGAAGACTGTGGAAAAAGAATAAGCCCTAACCCTAATCTTATGGGTTCAGATGCTTCTTAGTTTCCCTCAAGGGCACGTTGTAAGAACTTCGCAGTGATAGATTTTTTATTCTTCGCGATTTTTTCAGGAGCTCCTTGTGCGACAATCGTTCCTCCATTCTCACCCGCTTCTGGCCCCATATCAATGAGGTAATCAGCTTCTGCCATAATAGATGTGTTGTGCTCAATGACGACCACCGTGTGGCCTTCATCGACGAGGCGATGAATGACGTTGATAAGTTTCCTCACATCATCTTGGTGGAGACCAATAGTGGGCTCCTCGATTAAATATAAGTTCGTGTTAGCGGCTTTTTGTAAGGAAAGCTTAGATCTGCCTTTTGCGAGTTCAGAGACAAGTTTAATCCGTTGTGCCTCACCTCCTGAGAGCGTTGGGCTAGCCTGCCCGAGCTGGAGGTATCCGAGGCCGGTCTCATTTAAGAGATTGAGGATGCGGCTGAGTTTACTGTGTGCGGAGAAAAAGGCAGCAGCTTCGGTGATATTCATGCGGAGGATATCGCCGATTGATTTTCCATTATAGCGGATTTCTAATGTCGGATCATTATAGCGCATCTGTCGGCAACCTTCACAATTCACCCAAGTAGTAGGGAGGAAGTCCATTTCAAGTTTGATGCGACCATTGCCTTTGCACTCTGGGCATTGCCCTTCTGCATTATTGAAGGAAAAACGTCCGGCTGTATAGCCACGCATCTTACTTTCGGGAAGCTGAGCAAAGAGTTTTCTTATTTCATCAAAGATCTTTACGTAAGTCGCAGGGCATGAGCGGGAAGTTTTACCAATAGGATTTTGATCAACTTCAAAGCAATACTTCAAGGAATCAAAGCCGGAGATGGAAGTCCAAGGCTTGTTTTTTAGATCTTTTTGTAAGGCTAGGCTGAGCGTCCCACGCATGAATGAGGACTTCCCACAGCCTGACACTCCTGAGATGACGGTTAAACGTCCTTTGGGGATTTTCACATCAATATTTTTAAGGTTGTTGTGTGAGCAATCTTTGAGGATCAGCCAATCTTCTTTAGCACTAGCCTTTGGTAAAGAACGGCGTTTACCTAAGGTGGGATGCTGAATCGGAGTGGATAGAGCTCTGAGAGTAGTGGAATCAGGGAAACGCTTGGCGGCTGATTTTTGACTTAAATGCTTAGGCTCTAACTCTGCCATAAGGTCACCTCCGAGCACGCCTGCTCCGGGGCCTAGATCGATGATCTTTCCTGCACGGCGCATGGTGTCTTCATCATGCTCGACAATGAGCAGGGAGTTACCTCGATCTTTTAAAAGTTCAAGAGTGTCTAACAATTTTTCATTGTCACGCGGGTGAAGCCCAATGGTGGGTTCATCTAACACATATAACACACCCTGTAGATTCGAGCCGAGTTGGGCAGCAAGTCGAATCCGCTGTGACTCTCCTCCTGAGAGGGTGTCGGCAGAGCGGTTCAGGGATAAGTAGCCAAGCCCAACTTCGTTGAGGAACTGCAAACGCTGTAAAATCTCTGGGATAATATCACGTGCGATGATGGCATCACGGCCACTAAACTTCCAACTGCTCAGTAGACTACTAAGGTCGTTAACAGAGAGCTGGTTGACCTTCCCAATGCTCAAACCGTGAATGTAAATAAACCTTGAGACTTCTTTGAGTCGGTCGCCTTCACACTGTGGGCAGACAGAGAAAGTGATGCTTTCGTCTTCACTGGCTTTACCCATCGCAGCTTCTTCGGCGAGTTCCGCTTCTGTAGCGGAGTTGTATTCATTCGCGCGATTTTTTTTACGCTTCTTTTTCTTTGCTGTAGAAGTAGCTATTTTTCCGTAGCCGCGACACTCTGGGCACCATCCTCGAGGAGAGTTGAAAGAGAAGTGGTGTGGATCAGGTTCTTCAAAGGATCTTCCCGTGGTCGGACTGACACGCTGGGTAGAGTAGGGGAAGAATTCAGCAATGGCAGTGACGTCTTCCATTTTTCTGCCAACTTTGAGTCGTTGTGGAGTGAGCTTTACAATCCCAATCTGCCCTTTGCCAATTTTCAAACT
>JALZVA010000040.1 GCA_023301335.1 Akkermansiaceae bacterium | reverse complement strand
GGAGTGAGTGCTGATGTGATAGGTAAAATGAAGACACCTAAAGACTGGGTGAAGATGCTTCAAGAGAACGCGCTTAATGCAAAGGGTATGATGGACATACAGAAGCAGATGTTAGACATGGGTATTTTCATGAAGCTAATTCCTAATGACCAGCTTGAAGGAGTGGTGACAGAACTAGGAAAAGCTCCAGAGAATGGAGACATGATGCAGAAGATGATGGGTAAATTTTTCGTCTATACACTTACGGATCGCTGGTATGAGACAGATCCAGAAGGTCTGAAGGCCTGGGCCTTAGATGGGAACTCAAGTGATTCAGGAGAGCGTGTGCAAATGCTCATCGTATCGGCTTTAGAGCATAACCCAGAAGAGGGATTAGCGCTCTATGCACAGCATAAGGATACCATGCAAAGCGGAATGATGCAGATGTTTGGGGAGGTTGAAGGTAAAGTAGCGCAAAGTAAGCTTGAGGTGGAAGGTGTCTCTGGGTATTGGGATTTTTATGATTCTCTGACCTCGCAGCAGCAGAACAACCTAGGATATTCGATGAAGCTAGATTTAGAGCCTGCAGAGTTCTCTGAATTTTACCAAGAATCGGAGAAGCGCTTAGCAGATAGTGAAGAGCATAAAAAAAGTCAGGGCAGGACTAAGATTTTTTCAGACTGGGGAGATAAAGATACAGAAAGCTTAGTAGAGTGGTATGGAAGCAATAAGAATGATCTTGAGAAATCTGCTAAAGCTTCAGCCCTTCAAGCAATGGTGGGAAATAGTGAAGGCGTGGCAGATGATGTGATCCGTGCTGAGCTTGCCGAAAGTTCTGATTTAGTCGCTGTGTTTATGAAAGATAGGGGCTCTTTTGGCTTAGACGGAGATGATTCGATCGAAAACAAAATAGCACTTTTACCAGAAGGAACAGCAGTAACAGGTGCTATGCTCAGAAATAGCATGTCGAATATGCAGTGGTATAATCCACAGGAGTCTGTAGCACTGGCAAGGCATATCACAGATCCTGAGGATCGCTATAACACGCTTGAGAAAAACTTAACTAACTTTGGCAATTTTGGCAATTCAGGGACTACAGCGGATTTAGCGATTATAGAAAGAGGCTTGGCAGAAGTTGATTTGACACCTGAGCAGAGAGCCGAGCTTTTAGCGACCGCGGCGAAGGATCCAAAAGCGAAATAGCAGATTTAGCTGTTAGGATACTTGTTGATCATGGATAAAGTCCTTATTGTAGATGGGCATAGCGCGATCCTGATTACGGACTGGTTAGCAGAGATCCATGCCTCCCATCAGGAATCTGGCAGGAATGCCTTGGTAAGAGAATTAGCAGAATTCCAAAATTTAACAGATTTTCATGTTGTCATTATTTTCGATGGGAAAGGTAATAGTCGAGATAAGCAAGGGGGGAACGAGAAAGACCCCTTGGTGATGTTCTCAAGAACCAACGAAACTGCGGATAGAGTGATCGAGAGGATTGCCGTGCAGCAGTCTAAGAAATACGATGTCCAAGTAGCGAGTAATGATCGAATGGTCTTAGACTCCTGCTCCGTCTCTGGTGCACATGTGATGAGCATTAAGGGGATGTGGGACATGATCGATAAACAATTGTCAATATTGAGAAAAAATAAGCATTAATAATTTTATTTTCATATATCATTTTATATACTACTTAGTTTGTCTTGATCCCGTATGTTCGTTTCTTATGAGTGAATTTGATGGATTGCGCCTAATCTTTTTGATACCTATTTAAATGCTTATTGGAACACACGCCCTTTCTCCTGTTGTGATTAGTGTCTTTGGTGGGGCGTTATTAAAATATCCACTTAAGGGCAGAGAGTTTGTGTTGATTGCTTGTATGGGAGCGGCTCCTGATTTACTAAATCCCCATCTCTCTCTTGCTGCTCGGCATAGTAGTTGGTCCCACTCATTAGTTGGATTTGCGGTAGTGATTGGATCATTTTTTGTGGTGGCAGGCTTGATTAGAAAAGTGAGAGTGCGTGTGCTATGTTGGTCAGCGTTTGCCTATCTGTGGCATTTGACCTGCGATTGGTTTTCGGGTGGGATTCCCTATTTATACCCGATTCGTAAAGATTTGATTGGGGGTGGGTGGTTGTCTTCTGCATATTGGCTTTATGCTGATGCGTTTTTTATTCTGCTGAGTATTATGATTTGGAAATATAAATCCTTAGTGTCTCATCAGAAAAGTGCATAGGAGTTGCAATTCTTTAGAGGCTTGGTAAGTAATTACGGTATGAAGTATGTGTACTTTTTCTTTATAGCTACGCTCAGCACGATGGTACTTAGTTGTAGCGGAGTGCTGCCTACGGGTGAATACTTGAAGTATAGGAAGGGGCAAGAGTCTCATGTGCTGAAGGAAGGGGAGATCAAGTATGTGGACAAAGGTGAGGGTGAGGTGATTGTCCTCCTGCACGGTGTGCCAAGTTCTGGCTGGCTTTACCGGAAGATGGTGGATGGGTTGGTAGAGAGTGGCTACAGGGTGATTGTCCCTGATATGTTAGGGTATGGGAATAGTTCCAATCCTGAGGGGTATGAAATTTATAAACCAGAGTATCAAGCTGATAGGCTTGTGTCTCTAATGGACTCCCTAGGGGTAAAAGAATGGAACCATGTGTTCCATGATGTAGGAGGAATGTGGACATGGGAACTAGTGAGGAAGCATAAACGACGGGTGAAAAAACTAGTGATGCTCAACTCTATTAACTTAACGGAAGGTTTTTTTCCGCCACTGAGAATGAAAGACGATTGGCTAGCTAAGGCGGCGATGAAGGCGTATGAGAAGAGGGGATCTAACAAAGTAATGATAAACCAGTTATTTAAAGAAACGGTGAATGACCCTAAGCAAATTTCTGCATCTGATAAGGCTGGATATAAACTGCCGTTGCTAGAAGGGAAAACCAATGGGATTTATTACTTCTTTACGCAGACCTGTAATTTACTACCTAATTACACTTCGGTGATTGAGGATGCTGACATTGAGACTGCCGTGGTATGGGGGAAGAATGATGAGATGCTCCGCTGGACACCGCAGGCGACGAAGCTCAAGCGGATGCTAAAGATTAAAGAAAGTAATATCCACTTGCTCGATGCGAAGCATTTTCTCCAAGAGGAAAAACCTGAAGAGTTGAATGCGATCCTTGTCGATTTCTTCCGCAATTAGGAAGAGCCGCTCTAGGGCTGAATGTAGCCGTGGGCTAGGACATCGTCGTTGATTTTTGTATAAGTAAGCTGATTGAGTTTACGCGCAGTCTGGTTAGATTCAGCTCCTGTTCCTGCTACGGCTAAGTTCTTTCCCCCTGTGACGAGCGGAGCTAAGAAGAAGTAACACTCGTTGACAAGCCCTTGGTCAAACCATTGGCCCATGAGGCCACCACCACATTCTAACAAAACGGAGTTACAGCCTTTAGCGGATAGATCATTGAGAATATCTACAAATTCGGTGTCTTGATAGACTAGAGTGCGTTCTTTAAAAGCGTCTGTGAAGACATGCAGATCTTGCGGGAGTGCGCTACGGTCGCTGTGAGAGATAATGGCTCGGTAGGGTTGAAGCTTGGCTGGGTGGGTATGCTCGCCTCGGAGAGTGAGCCTGGGGTTATCCTTTCGTAAGGTTCTTCCTCCAATGATAATGGCATCGACCTCACTGCGGAGCTGGTGGACACGTGCTCTAGACTCAGGAGAGGTAAGCCATTGGCTTTCCCCTGGAGGACGAGTGATTTTCCCATCGAGGGACATGGCGGTTTTTGCGATCACCCAAGGTCGCCCTGTGGTGATGCGATGCGTGAAGTCCTGGATGAGAGCGTCACAGGCTTGTTCAAGCACTCTTGAAGTGACAGTAATGCCCGCTTGTTCTAACACCTTTCTAGCGTTGTCTTGGTGGGCGGGGTTGGGATCGATAGAGCCATAGATGACGTGCTTTATTCCAGCGGCAATGATCGTGTCTGTGCAGGCTGGAGTTTTTCCTTTGGTGGAGCAAGGTTCGAGGGTGATGTAGATGGAGGCACCTTGGATCTCTTGCTCAGTGTGCTGGCTACGTGCATGGGCTAGGGCATTAGGCTCCGCGTGCGGCTCGCCTGCTTTGAGGTGAAAGCCTTGGCCAAGGACTTGATCATTTTTTACGATGATAGCTCCAACCCTTGGGTTGGGAGAGGTTAGGCCTGTTCCGAGCTTGGCTTGCTCGATGGCGAGTTGCATCCATTTTTCATGCATAGACTTACTTTCTAATTTTTACGGGTGCTTGGATGATGCCTTCCTCGGTTTCCTGTTTGAGCCTGAGCTGTCCACAGGCGGCATTGATGTCATGTCCTTTTTCGAGACGTAAGGTGGTGGTGACCCCGGCTTTCGAGACGAGGTTTCTAAATTTCTTACAATGCTCTTCACTTGGGCGTTCCCAGTCGAGGCCCTCCACGGTGTTGTAGGGAATGAGGTTGACCTTGGCATTCAGGCCAGCTGCTCTTTTTCCTAAAATATTTGCCTGCTCAAGGCTGTCGTTCACGTCTTTGATGAGGATGTACTCAAAAGTGATCTTTTGTTTTTTCTTCTGATTCCAGACGCGTAGTGAGTTGAATAAGCTATCGATATTCCATTTGGAATTCACTGGCATGATTTTGTCTCTGACCTCATCGGTGGCTCCATGAAGTGAAATAGCTAGGCGGATTTGCTGTTGTTTTTCCGCAAGTTTTTCAACTTGGGGAGCTAGTCCTGAAGTGGACACAGTGATCTTTCTGGCACCGATCCCGATTCCCCACTCTGCGGTGATGACATCGAGAGAGGCGGTCAAGTTATTGAGGTTGGCGAGTGGCTCGCCCATACCCATGAAGACGATGTTATTGATTTTTTCACCTGAGACTTTTTCTACGAGGAGGAGCTGACCGACGATTTCATCCACGGTGAGGTTCCTAGTGAAGCCAGCAAGGCCTGAGGCGCAGAATTTACAGCCAAATGCACAGCCGACCTGAGAGGAGACACAAGCGGTGCGACGGTCGGATTGTTCGGAATAGAGTGCGGGGTTAGCGGGGATGAGGACAGTTTCTACATAGCGTCCATCATTGAGGCGGAAGAGAAATTTCTGCGTAGTGTCCTTAGAGCCATTGACGGAGACGTTCTCCATATTAACAAAGGAAAACTGATCTTCGAGGGTTTCTCGGAGAGCTTGAGGGAGGTTGGACATTTCAGCAAAGCTGGTGACACGCTTCTGGTAGATCCAGTCGATGACTTGATCCGCTCTGTATTTAGGCTGCCCACAGTTTTCGAGGATACGGGATATCTCGGTTTTATGGAGTCCAATGATGGATGGCTTGCAGTCAGGCATAGGAAAGAGGTAGAGTAATAAAAATGCGCATAAAAGAAAGAATGGATTCTTTTTGATGAGATAGGATAATCGACGATGGCTCTGTGGGAAATATTTTTTGGATTTATGCTGATTTTGTTGCAGCTGGATGGGCAGGCGGATAGTCTCTGTTTGGTCAGACTATCCTTATGATTCTTGCAAAAGTATTGATCGATGGGCCTTCAGAGCTCATTTTTGATTATGAAATTCCTTCTCACTTAGCGGTGCTGGTAGGCTGTAGGGTAAAGGTGCCATTGAGGAATAAGGATGCGACCGGGACAGTGATCAGGGTGGAGGAGTCTCATGTGGATTTAGGTTTCACTCCGAGGGTGGTAAATAGCTTGATCGACCCCGACCCGCTGATCACTCCTCATTTAATGGAGCTAGGGAAGTGGATGAGTAGTTATTACGTGGTTCCTATGGAGCATGTGATGCGAGCTCTTTTGCCTGAGTCGGTTAGACAGGAGTCTCACCAAGAGAAGGTGGTGAAGGTGGTAAAGCTCCACCGTGAACTTGATGAAGAAGAGCGAGCGAAACTTAAGAAACGTGCTCCGAAGCAGTTTGAGGTGTATTTATTAGTTAAGGCGGTGGAAGAAGGAATTGCCCTATCAGATTTGAACACAGCTGCTGTTAAGGGCTTGGAAAAGAAGGAATACGTGCGGATCGAGGATGAGGCGGTGAGGCGTGACCCTGAAGAGGATCAAGAGTATTTAGAGAGTAAACCTTTGGTTTTGAATGCTGAGCAGGAGGTGGTCTTGGAGTCGCTGATAGAGATGTCTTCACAGCAAAAAAAGAAGCCTATTCTACTGCACGGGGTAACGGGTTCTGGAAAAACGGAGGTGTATCTACAGGCGGTACAAGCGATGTTAGACAAGGGGAAGACCGCATTGATTCTAGTTCCTGAGATAGCGCTTACTCCACAGACTGTAGAAAGATTTAAGAGCAGGTTTGCTCAGTTACATGACCAGGTGGCGGTACTGCATTCTAATTTATCCCAAGGGGAGAGGTTTGATGAATGGCATAGAATTCGGAAGGGAGAGGCGAAAATTGTTATTGGAGCGCGTTCGGCTATCTATGCACCGATGGTGAACTTAGGGATCATCGTGGTGGATGAAGAGCATGAAAATACCTATAAACAAGAGGTGGCTCCCCGCTATCACGGGAGAGATATTGCGGTGCTACGTGGGCATTTTGAAGATTGTGTAGTGCTGTTAGGTTCAGCTACTCCTTCGTTAGAGAGTTATGCAAATACCGAGAAGGGGAAGTATAAATTAGTGGAGATGAAACAGCGGGTGGATGGGCAGGCTCTGCCAATCATTCGCGTGATGGATATGCGGCTGGAAGCACAGAAGCAGAAATCGGGTATGGTGGTACTATCTGAAAAGCTCCGCTCGTCGATGAATACGAAGCTGGAAAATGGTGAGCAAGTGATTCTTTTTCTGAATCGAAGGGGCTTTGCGAGATCGCTTCAGTGTCCTTCATGTGGGCATGTGTGCGAATGCTTACACTGCTCTATACCATTAACTTTTCATCGCGGAGAAGAGCGATTGATCTGTCATATGTGTGGGCACCAAGCGATTGTGCCGAAGCGTTGTCCTGCGTGTAAAGATGAGGCAATCCGTTTTCAGGGATATGGGACGGAGAAGGTGGAGGAGGTGCTGCGGAAGGTGTTTCCTGCCTATAAGGTGGCGAGGATTGATACCGACACGATGCGCAAAAAGAACGCCCTACGGGAAACGCTCCAGGCATTTAAAGCGAAGAAAATAGATATTATTATTGGGACGCAAATGATCGCTAAGGGCTTACACTTTCCGAATGTTACTCTAGTAGGTGTCTTAAATGCCGATCTCGGGCTCCATCTCCCAGATTTTCGGGCAGGAGAGAGGACATTTCAGCTATTGACGCAGGTAGCTGGGAGGGCTGGTAGAGGTGAGCTAGAAGGAGAGGTGATTGTGCAGACTTCGACTCCGCATTCTCCTTCGGTGCAGTTTGCGCGGCACCATGATTTTGCTGGCTACGCAGAGCAGGAGCTATCATTTAGACAGCAATTTTCCTATCCTCCTTATGGGCACTGTGCAGTGTTAGGAACGCGCTCGAATCATGAACGCCTTGCAGAGTTTACCTTAGAAAATTTACATAAGCGATTGAAGGAAGAAAAGCCTGAGGCGATTGAACTAGGGGAGCCGATGCCCTCACCTTTAGTGCGGGCGCATGGGCAGTTTCGTTACCAGCTGATGGTTCGTTGCGTGAACCCACGTGTCTTATCTACGCATGTGCAGTCGGTCTTGAAGAGGACTCCTGCACCAGAGGGGGTGACAGTCATCTTTGACATGGATGCGTATTCTTTCTTTTAAAAAGACGTAGTGAGCTTACTCAGCGACTTGTTGCTGTGCTCTTTCCCTCTGCTTTTCACGGGGAGGGGTAAGTTCCTCAAGAGGCTCACAAATAGAGAGTAGAGACAGGTCCATTACCCAATCTCCTTCAGGGAAACCGAGTGGTAAGTTATCACCATATCCCAAAGCTTGAGGCACCCAAAAGCGTGCGGTTTCGCCTACTGTCATGAGTTGGAGCGCCTCACGAACGGCTGGGATAGCGTCGTTGAGAGAGAGTTGTAATTTACCACGGCCAGAGGACTCGGTGGAACGCACGATTTCTCCTTCCTTGTCCCAGATGGAGAGTGTCACGAGGACATTGTCCTCTGCTGTTGGGCGGGTGCCTTCAGCTGGTTTATCTAGACTAAGGTAGTGGAGGCCAGAGGGAAGCTTATGGGTTTCTTCGGTGGGTTCCTCAGGGTGGCGTGCAATGTTAGGGACTGCATCATAGCGTTCTACAGACTCTATGGTGAGGTCAAAAATGAGGGTATTGTTGGCTAAATGGTGCGTGGGGTTGGCTCCGTAGGCAAGTTGCTTTGGAATCCAAATTCTCCGAGTTTCCCCAAGTTTCATTTCGGGGACAATCCGCATCCAGCCTTCAATGAGTTTATTTTTCCCTCCAAAGTCTACCCGGTAGCGTAACGCCTTCCCCGATATTTTTGAGGAATCAAAATTTTCTCCAGTTTCTAAAGTCCAGCCAGCATAAGTCATTTCCACCACATCGTAGGCTCTCAGCGGTTGGGTGTCAGAAGCGGGTTCAATCACTTGCGAGTAAAGTCCTTCTCCGTGATGCTTGGCTCCTGTTGGAGGGTATTCTAAGGCACCTTCAGGAGCCGGGATTTTTGCAGCCTTATAGCTCGGAGGCGCAGGAGGATCTTCAGTTAAGCCGAGATAGGCCATGAGGCCACCTATCAAAAGAACAACAACGATTAAAGTTTTCATAACTTAACAAATGATTTTACCGTGAGTGTCGACAATGTAAAGTGGCTTTCCTTTAAACATTTTTGAGAAAGAAATACCCATTTTGATAGCTTCTTCCATAGTTTCTGTTTTTGCAACTTCAGATTGCTTACCGTCTTCTTCCATTTCTATGGTAAAGGGACCTTGAAGGTTTTCGTCAAATTGGTCGAAATCGTTGAATTCAGGTTCGTATCCCGTATTCTGAAAATATTGATTAAGAAAGGCAAGGATGAGTCTGCGGAGATTCTTAGGGATAACACTTTGAAAAGTCCATGTGTCAGAGTATTCCTTTCCTTTTGGAGTGCGAGTATTGAGTGTGAACTCAAACGTGTTAGGGTCTGCGATGAATTCAATTTTACAGGGAGCGTCACGATCTCCACAGCGAAATTTCATTCCAATCTCACACATTTCATCTGGGTAGATTGGATTTTCTGCATCATACGCGACGACTTCCGCACGGTATCCTGCCGCGAGCATAATGTGGACGACAGAGAGAAACTCAGGAACGAGGATATCTTTGACGATACGTGTCATTTCTTCACAACTTATGGCCATTTTTATACGGTCACGGACTAATTTGTCAGCTTCTTTTTTGGCACGCTTTTCCTCTAAGTTCGCAACAGCATCGTTGGGACTTAAGGAGACGGGTGTTGGCTGATTTTGATCTTCCATCGAATGAATCCAAGACTATTAAATGATTTGCTCAGTTCAATTCAAAGACTAACCAATCTGAGGTGCTAAAGTCAATGGGAAGAATCCAAATAAAGAGCATTTTTCTTGTTAGTCAAAAAGGGGAGGGGAAATAAAATTACATTTTTAAAGTGTTAAGCTCTCTATTAATTTATTCAACTCTTTACTTTCTAGCACGTTATCTAATTCAGAGGAATTCCATAAGGTAGATGGATCTTCATGCCTTATAGCGGAATCAAGATCAGTTTTTTTTGAAACCCATTCAAGAAATGTGGGGTGAGTGAGAATGTCTTTAGTATCAGGGTGATTGAGAGCGACTTGAGCACCAGATTGATGGTAAAGGATGCCTAATTTCACTAATTTTGCACGATTTTGTTCCCAGAGAGGGTCATTTTGAAAAATAAATTGACCAATTTTACTGTTTTGGAGAGATTCGATGACGAATTGATGAATGCCTTCTTGTTTTGGTGCGTTTTCGATACCGTGAGCCATAAGGTTTTTTATTTTATCGAGCTCATGTGTGGTTCGCATACGGTTCAGTCCAAAGTAGATGAAGCCCAAGGCGAAGAGGAGGCTAATCATTACAGCAGGCGCACCAAAATTCCATTTTTTCTCACTTTCTTCGTCCCCTTCGAATGGGTTCACGATGAAGTGGAACACCTTATAGAAGAGGAAAAAGACGAGAACGGCTCCGAGAATTGAGGAAATGATGCTAGTATTGGCATAGGCAGGAGCGTCGGGAAGGTAATCCCTCACTAATGCAGGACCATGGTGGTATCCCCACCATGCTGCGAATCCTGACGCGGCAAGTGTGAAAAGCGCCATGAGCGTTTTTACCAAGCCCTTGATAAACCCGATGATGCAGAAGATCAGGACAATCAGAATGAGGGTTCCGATGACTCCTATTTCTCCAAGGTACTCCATAAGAGGAATCGTAATGTTACAAGCCGCATTGGGCGCGCTGCCTGAGTAAATGGTCGCAGAGCACGAGTGTGGCCATGGCCTCTACCATGGGGACAGCTCTAGGGAGCACACAGGCATCATGTCTGCCTCGTCCTTTCAGTGTTGTGTCCTCCTTGTCTGTAGAGACGGTGGGCTGCTCACTCATGATGGTGGCAGTGGGTTTGAAGGCGACTCGAAATTCGATATTTTCGCCATTACTAATCCCGCCTTGTACACCGCCCGAGCGGTTGGTGCGGGTGCGGACATTATCGTCATCCATATAGAAATGGTCATTATGCTCACGGCCAGTGAGAAGGGTGCCGGCAAAGCCAGAGCCTAGTTCAAAGCCTTTTGTAGCAGGGATACTAAGCATTGCTTTGGCTAGTTCTGCATCGAGTTTGTCAAAAACTGGAGCTCCAAGACCAGCTGGGCAGTTACGGATCACACACTGCACGGTGCCACCGATAGAGTTACCGTCTGAGCGGACTTCCTTAATACGCTCGATCATGGTGTCGACCACACGTGGGTCTCCAGTGCGGACGATATTGGATTCGATTTCCTCTGAGGTGATGGTGCGCGGATCGACATCTGCTTCAATATCCTGAATCGACTGCACCCATGCAAGGATCTCGATACCTGGGAAAAGTGAATCGATGACTTTTTTTGCGACTGCTGCAGCGGCGACTCGGCCAATGGTTTCACGAGCTGAGGCTCTGCCTCCTCCGTGCCATGCGCGGATACCGTACTTGGCGTCATAGGTGTAGTCAGCATGGGAAGGACGGTATTTGTCCTTCATTTCCGTATAGGAAGAGGGTCGTTGGTCTTGGTTTCTGACCAGAATACCGATCGGAGAGCCTAGAGTTTTCCCCTCAAAGACGCCTGAAAGGATCTCACAGACATCGCCTTCCTTACGTGGGGTGACGATTTCGGACTGCCCTGGACGGCGACGATCGAGTTCTTTCTGAATCTCTTCTTCGGAGAGTTCTAGCATAGGTGGACAGCCATCAATGACAACACCGACACCAACACCGTGGGACTCTCCCCATGTGGAAATTTTAAATAATTGACCAAAGCTACTGGACATAGATTTCTATAGGCTGATTACGCAACTTGTGCAAGAGCAAGTAAAATGATCCTGTAATGAGCGGGTGTTTATACAAGGTGGAGGCTAGCATCTGCGCTCTCTCGGAGTGCTTCATAGGTCTTTTCATTGACTTTGAGGTCTTCTCCATAGGCGGGAACGAGCTCTTTAAGCTTCGCTTTCCAGTCGTCACCCTGCATGACTCCTGCGAA
>JALZVA010000039.1 GCA_023301335.1 Akkermansiaceae bacterium | reverse complement strand
CAGTTCTTTTTATATCAGCACTCTGTATGATGTGCCTCTCACTCATGGGCCTCATTTTAGAAATTTCGATCTCTGGAGGAGCCCTCAGACTTGTCCTTGCCGAAATGGAAAAAGAACAGCAAACCGAGCACACAAAAGTTCGGTATAAAGATAAAGGCGAGTAATTAACATGCAAGGGGGTAAAAGGAAAGGTAGCTAAACTACCCGACTCCTAGCTGTGAGGAATCGATATCCCCATCTTCTACGAATCCGAATCCTTCAGGAGTAGCTCCAGCACCACGGATGCTTTCAAGCGTCCTCTCTGAGCCACGGCGTGTGGTAGGTCCTGTCACCTTACGCTTGATAGAACCTGATACCTTAGGGGCAAGTGCCGCCACACCAAGTGCGACTAAGCCAATACCCGCAGCTCTACGTGCATTTGCGTGTAGTAAATCTGCGACAAGAAGGCCAGCAGCGGCTCCCAATAGGGCAGGTCCAGCTGATGCACTTGTGTCTATCCAGTTACGAGGGATATCAGAATTTTCATAGTCCATGCCAGCAGATTACACATACAAAGCTAAAAATAAAGTAAAAATTATGAAAGCCTCAAACAGGGGCATCCAGCTAGAGATGAAAAACAGGCTTTTTAAAAAATTCTGGCTGGCGCTAAAATCTCCAAAGGAAACTACTACGGCAATGCTACTTGTGAGAGCTTCGGTAACAATACTCGCAGGCGTTGCTCCGATGGTTTGATAGCCTAGAACAGCTCTGGAGTAGAGATCGATAACCACAGAGAGGTCGAGCCAGCCTTCTTTGGTTGGAATTTAGGTAGTAGCGGCTATGAGAATCTCTGCAAAGTGCTTGAACTTCTGCTCCACGAGTTGATTTATCTACGGTAGTTATCTTTAGTTGCTTAAAATTTTTAGTAACTTTAGCAGCTAATCCGTGTTGTTCTATCATTGTGGCAACAGTGTTTTCTGAGCACTTCCACCCTCGGTCATGTAGCTCACTCGTCATCCGTGGCGAGCTGTAGACTTTGAGAATGCGCTTTGCTTTTAAGCAGGGCATTTTATCACTACTAAAGTATCTATAGCCTAATCTTGAAACCTCAAAGGCGTCACACATTTCATTGGTGGGGTATCGGATTATTTTCCTCATAATGGTAGCGGTTCCTTGCCCATTTTACACATATAAAATATACGAATTTTTCACCCCCGAGTTTCCATATGTCATGAATTTGACAAACACTCTTCGGCATCATCGTTCAATAGCTCAATACATTTACTGATTTAATTTATTTCTGCAGAACATCCTCACACAGAAGAAAAAAATCCACTTGAGCAAGTGGTGAGATCGCTTATGAATAAGGCATGCATAAATTACCAGCTATCTCGGTCTTTGGCCTAGGAATCATTGGGTCTCGCTGTGCCGACAATCTCGAACAATCAGGTTATAACGTCCGCCGCTGGAACCGCTCTCCAGATAAACACCCTGAGCAATGTGCCTCTCTCGAAGAAGCTGCAAGCTCTCCTGTCCTCAGCTTTTATCTCAAAGATGGAGTCGCTTGTCGGCAAGTTTTTCAAGCTATCCGAGACTTTCTCACGCCTTCCCAAACTCTACTTAATCACTCTACCATTGACCTCGAAACCACTCAGTGGTTAGCGGCGCAGTGCGAGGCGGAAGGGATCGCCTTCCTCGACTGTCCTTTTACAGGAAGTAAAGATGCCTCTGCCGGAGGAAACCTTGTTTACTATGTGGGTGGATCGAAAGAACTTTTAGAGCTACACACGCCACTCTTACAGGTGACTTCAAAGGAAATCCATCACCTTGGTGAAATCGGCGATGCAACGATTATCAAACTTGCCACCAACCTGATCTCCGCCTCGACTATTCAGGCTGTCTCTGAGGCTATGGCCATCACTTCTGCACATGGTATTCCAGATGCGCTTCTGGCCCAAGCGGTCACCAGTAACGCATGTGGTTCATTCCTCACTTCTCTGAAAATGCCAACCATGACTACGAGGGAATTCACGCCTCATTTTTCTCTCTCCAATATGCTTAAAGATAGCAAGTTTGCCATTCACTTGGCGCAGCAAAAAGGCCTCGCCACTCCAGGGATCGAGGCCACGTCACAGCAAATGGAAGCTCTCGCTCAACAAGGCCATGAAGAATCTGACTTTTCTATCCTCATTAAACAATTCGACGCCTAATGTCCCACACACTTCATCATACCTTCGTCCCTCTAACCGACCGTGCCTTTTTTAAACTCATAGGCCCTGATAGTGCACGATTTCTTAACGGACAAATCACCCAAGATATCACCCTTGCTACTCACGAGCAGGCGGTGCTTACCTGTGTCACAAATGCCAAAGGAAAGCTACAAGGGGTCGCTTTTGTCCGCGCATTCCAGGATGGCTACCTGATAGATTGCCCACTGAGCCTCAGAGAGGATTTATTCCAACGGCTCGATATGTATCTGATTGCGGATGACGCAGAGCTCACCGACATCACAGGTGAAATGTGTATGTTCCACCAGTTTGACACGTCCGACACCACCGAAGGATGGGCAAGTCAACGCTACGGCATTCTCGGTAAAGATAGCCTTACCCGCCCAGCAGGAGAACAAGCTACTGCACAAGACTTAGAAACCATGAGAATCCTCCACCGCGTACCAGTATGGGGTGCAGAGCTCAATGTGGACCTCCTTCCACCTGAAGCACGGCTCGAACAAGCGGCGATTTCTTATAGTAAAGGCTGTTACACTGGACAAGAGGTGATTTCCCGTATCAAGTCTTCAGGTAAAGTGAACCAGTACCTCACCGCCTTTGAGCTCTCCTCCGAGATCACTGTTCCGGCACACATCCCGCATCCTGAAAATCCTGATGGCAAACCTGCAGGGCGTGTCACTAGCATCTGCTTTCATGAAGAAAAATGGATAGGTTTAGGATTTATCCACCGTAAATATAGTGAACAAACGCACTTCTCCATCGCTACCACGGAAGTGAATGTTTTACCCTAGACCTTCGTCCTAACAACTATGAAAACGATCCTTTATTCCTCGCTCCTCACTCTCACCGCCACAGCTATCGCCCAAGAAAGCTATGTGGCCTTCGACACTCATTCCGGCAAAGTTTTTTTCGCCAGTGAAACGGAAAAGAAACGTCCGGTAGCAAGC
Organism: Akkermansiaceae bacterium; assembly: GCA_023301335.1. Classification (GTDB taxonomy): domain Bacteria; phylum Verrucomicrobiota; class Verrucomicrobiia; order Verrucomicrobiales; family Akkermansiaceae; genus Rubritalea. The sequence continues at coordinate 15,150 of JALZVA010000039.1, read as the reverse complement.
TTGACGAAAGTGGCCGCAGCAAAAGTTGTTCTCGACTGGGCGGCGGTTTCTAAGACTTCTCTCGACACTCTCATTCTAGTCCCTGACTCCGTCTCGACAGTCACAGGCGCCAGTCCTCTCAAGCTCCAAGCAGGGGATGCACTCACTATCCGTGATGCCGTTTACGCAATGTTACTTAGCTCGGATAATGCCGCTGCACATACGCTTGCCAATTCTGTAGGCTACGCCATCAATCAAAAGCGCGGTAAGCAGCAAGATCCCGTCAGCACTTTTGTGAGAGAAATGAACCAACTCGCCAAAGCTCTGGGGATGAAAAATACGACATTCGTGAATCCTCACGGTCTCACTAATTCACAACAAAATGGTGCCTCCACCGCTACAGACATGGCTATCCTCACTCTTGCGGCACTACAGAGCGAAGCCATTGTATTCATGGTGAAGCAAAAAAGCCGTAACATCAGCGTGAAAAAATCAGGAAAACAAGCTGTCCCTATCAAACTCACCAACACCAACACACTCCTTGGAAAACATGGGATTGTTGGACTTAAGACTGGGCACACGAATGCTGCTGGTCAGTGCCTCATCACCGTTGCCGATAGGCCACCTCTAGTCACCGAAACCGCTGGTAATGGAAAGCGTCTGCGCCCACGCCAAATGGTCATCGTGCTCCTAGGTAGTGCCGACCGTTTCCCACGCACGGAGACACTCCTTACTTCAGCTTGGAGTTCTTATGATCAATGGAGTGATGCTGGTGCCCTGGTGCCCGCGTCAGGCAAAGGGCTGCTTCAGTTACCTAAAGCTTTCCGTCCCGCCCCCCAACCACCAAGCGCAGCACCAACACGCTAGCTTCTCTTTCTTTTCACATGTCTAACAAATCTATTGCAGAACTCGATCAAGACATCAGCGATGCGCTAGATACATGTTATGCGGATGCACAACTCCCCCAGCTGCTTGGCCTCCCCTTCAGAAATACAGAGATCCACCAGCAACTTAAAAAATCCGACTCGCTCTCCTCTCTTTTTTTACTCCTGTTAGAGAAAGGCACATTTGACTTCAACTTTGAATCCGTTGAATGGGTAGACACCGATGGCGAGCAACAAACCCTCACCATCAACCGTGCCAGCATGACTCCCATGTGGCCAATGGGCACGAACTTCTGGGTCAGAGATAATGCAATCATCGCGGATCGCCTCCTAAATCTAGACTATGACAGCTTCCCCTACCCCATCGAATGGAGGAAGAAGGGGAAAGAAATCCTGCTCTCCACTCTCACTATCATGGCGTCTGTCCGGCAGATCGAAAGATTTGAGACCATTATTTCAGGAGAAAAAAATCCTTCTGATTCTATTCACTGGCCGCACATTTTTCTCAGCATTAAGAGTAATCTAAATGCTGCAGAAGATGAGCCATGGATGCATAAACAAGACGCTTGGCAAATGCTCTGCTGTTTTGTTCTCGATGCCCTCAGTAAAGCCCAAATCTCTCTAGAAGACCTTAGCGAAAAGCAAAAGAGAGTTCTCGAACTTGCCGCTCCCTTCCTTGAAAAAATACAATTTACAAGCTCCCCAAATGGTGGTTCCTGGGAAGAGGTCGAAGCGATCCGTACATCCGTACTCACTTGGGATACCGCTTTACTAGAGAAGCTCACTCATAGCCCATTTGCTACTCCGATAGCTAAAACACTCTCCGCACAAGGAAAGGCAGCTATTCTGAAACAACTCCCCCACGAGTGCCCAGCTTACCCAACAAACTCCCCACTTTACCGAGAGGCTGATGCAGCTCTCATCTACACACTCAGCCAAGACCTCATTGACTGGAAAGAGCACACAGGTTTACTCAACTCCCTACTCACGACTATCGAGAGCTTAAAACGCCCCTACGGCATAATCCGCTATACTCAAGATTCATACCAAGGGCTCGACTACTACTCCAATCGTATCACTGAGAAGCTTAATGAGATGTATGCCAGCCCCTCAGGAGATAGCAGCGGGGTGGAGGCTTTCATGCAACGCGGTGAACTTGTCCCACATGGTGAAGAGGCGCAGTGGACACACTTTGTCTGGCAGCTCTCGACCGCCTACGGAAAACTTGCCCACAGGACTGACAACCCTGCTTTTTACCAAAAACAAAAGGAATGGTTCTATTTCGGAGTATCTCTCATCACAGGCACGCACGAGGTTTCCATCTTCTCCAATACAGATCAAAAAATGGAGGTCTCCAATGCCCCAGCCTTCCAGCTCCCAGAATGTTACAATGCATCCTCTTCTGAGACGCAAAAACATCGTTACCCATCCATGCACACTCCCCTCTACTGGTCTGTTGCTGAATGTTTAGCAGCTTTTGACGCATCCATCAGGACTACGGATAAATAATGTTAAAAAAGCTAAGACCCCGCTACTTAATCATCCCACCAAAACTATTAATCCTATTCATATTACCTTTCACTAAATCAATTATTGCCAACTCAATAAAATTTCTGTACTTATTACAGATCGCATAAACTCCACTTATGAGCGAACGTTTTCACATATCTCGACTTGTCGGCAAAAATGGCACCGGAGGAATCTACGTTGCCACTGACACCAAACACGACCGCAAAGTTCTACTACACCGTTTCTACTCAGAAAAAGGGGATACTAATGTGCGTGGATGGGATTATCTCTTTTCCGACATCACCCGCCAATGGCAGGTAGTCAAACACTCAGGCTTCATGAAACTTTATGAAGCAGGAATCGATGATGATGGCGCCTTCATGTGTATGCACTATTTTAACTCTAGCCCTTTGCTGACACATTACCCCCGTTCCATGCCTCTTCCAGAGTTTTATAACTTTGCTACCCAAGTATGTTCTCTCATCGATAGAATCCATGAGTTAGGTATTGTTCACGGAGCTCTTACCCCTAACTCATTCCTCGTTTCCCTAGAGACAACTAACCAAAACCAGTATATCATGTCCGACCTCGGACTCACTCAACTGGTTCCTAAAATCAATCGCCGGTTTGCCCCAGATTTCCTCCCCTCTGATCCAGCTATTCTCGCTCCTGAGCTTTTTGAAAAACTAGATCCTGTGTTCGTTACTGACATTTACATGCTCGGCCATATTTTTTACTACATGATCGCAGGGGCACACCCACTCGCTGATCTACCTCTTGCAGAAGTAGAGGATAAGCACTTTGCTCATGACATCCCACGTCTTGATGAAATTCGTCCGGAGATTCCTGAAGCTATTAGTACTTGGATTCAGTCCATGATGCTCCCTCACCCAGACGACCGTATACAAGATGTCCGCGACGTTATCTCAGCTATGCCTCCCTTAGAGCTCTTTAGTGCAGCTCCTGCAGAAGCTGCTGTTTAATAGTAACCGAATTTAGAGTTATCTACTCATTTTCGGGATATCTTTTAGCATTACAGATAAGTGCCAAGAGAACCCTTATATAAAAAACGTAAAGATAAGGTGATAGACTTTCTCTAGCTCCTTTGTTACTCCCCTATCCTTATGTTTGATGTCAAAGAAAAGCCCGAAATGGTGGAACGCGCATTGCTCGTCCGCATGAACTTTGACAGACGAGAAGAAGATGAATCCATCAGCCTGCTAGAAGAACTAGAAGAGCTAGTCACCACCCTGGGTATCTCCATTGGCGAATCCATGCTGGCACATTCCAGAAGCATGCATAAGCGCTTTCTCTGTGGCACAGGTAAGGCGCAAGAAGTCGTAGATTTTGCGAAGGCACACGAATGCGATGTCATCGTGTTCGATAACCAACTTTCTCCCTCTCAGCAAAGGAACTGGGAGGAGCTTGCTGAAATCTGTGTGATTGATAGAGAGGAAGTGATCCTAGATATTTTCGCCTCTCGCGCCCAAACAAAAGAAGCTAGCCTACAGGTAGATCTAGCACGGATGCAGTATGCCCTCCCGCGTATGGCACGGATGTGGGGACACCTTGACCGCGAAGGTGGCTCAGGGGGAAGCTCAGGCGGCGGTGCTTCCAGAGGTATGGGTGAGCAGCAAATCGAAGTCGATAGAAGACTCGCTAGACAACGGATCGACCGCATTAAAAGAGAACTCGCAGAAGTCAGAAAACAGCGTGCCACACGCCGTAAGGAAAGAGAACGTCAAGAAACGCCCACTGCAGCCATCGTAGGCTACACCAATGCTGGGAAGTCCACGATCCTCAACGTCCTCTCCAATGCAGACATTTTTGCTAAAGACATGCTGTTTGCCACCCTCGATACCACCACACGACAAATCGAGCTCCCAGACGGGCAGCCCCTTCTCCTCACCGACACAGTAGGGTTCGTAAGGAATTTACCCCACCGTCTCATTGAGGCATTTAAAGCGACTCTTGAGGAAGCTGTTATCGCGGATTTTCTTATCCATGTAGTCGATGCCTCTTCCGAGGAGGCTGTAAAGTTTCACGCCACCACCATGGATGTGCTCAAGGAGCTCGGAGCAGATCAACAGCCTATGGTCACCGTTCTCAATAAGATCGATGCCGTAGAGGACAAAACTCTGATCCATACACTACAAGCAAACTACGATAACGTCCTCTGCACTTCTGCAAAAATGGGTATTGGAATGGACGAGCTGCTGCAGCGCTGCACGGAGATGCTTTCCGATCGAGTCCGTAGGCACAGCTTCAAAATCCCTCAAACTAGAGGTGAATTAGTTGCGCTCCTCCACTCCGAGTGTAAAGTAATCTCTACCGAATATGAGGGAAATGACATCTTGATCCAAGCGATCGTTCCCCAGTCTATTGCAGGTCGGCTCCAAGAATTTCAAATCATCTCATGAGACAGTTCACTCTACTCTTAGCTTCTGCCGCAGCCCTCTTTGGCGGTCTTTTCCTCATTGCTCTTTCTATTAGCCTAATCGTGAAAGGCATGGGCGAGTATGGGCTCATCACTCTCGTCCTTGGACTTCCCATCATGGGTGGCCTCCTAGTCACCTTCGACTATGTCAGAAATAAACTAGCCTTGAGCGAGGATCTAGATTTAGATGTCGATGTCATCAAACCCAAGTTCACCAAATTCGGTGGGGGTGGATGACGCTAATCCAGATACTTTAGAAGTTTTCTAAAACCATGATTCGATTCTCTATTTTCGGCATTCCAGTATCGGTGGACCCGATGTTCTGGCTAATTAGCTTTATGCTAGGGGGAGGTCTCAATGCCCTCTCCGGAGGGGGAAATCAGCAATTCATCCTAATGGGCGCACTGGTCTGGATGGTGGCGATGTTTATCTCCATCTTGGTGCACGAACTTGGACACGCTATCACAGGGCTAAAGCTCGGTGGTGGTCGTACCTGGATTCAGCTCTGGGCATTTGGCGGGCTGGCCTTCAACCAAGGAGGAAATTTCACTCCAAAAAATAGAGCTATCATGATTGCCATGGGGCCAGGAGCAGGCTTCCTCCTCTATCTCTTTGTATTAGCCATCGCGATGCTAATGCTTAGCCCTAGCTATGCACTTGAACTAGCACACTACAGCCTCGCAAAGATATACGTCCCCATCTCTCAACTCTTCGTAGGCGGCAGCTTCTATTCCCCCTCAGAAGCATTTGTAGACTTCTTCCAGAACCCCTCTAATGCCATGAAAATCAGAATTTTTGACAGTTTCTTCATGATTAATTTATTCTGGGGGCTGGTAAATCTCCTTCCTGTCATGCCCTTAGATGGTGGGCAGTTACTCGAAACCTTCCATAAATCTCCTAAAAAAGTGTACCTTATTAGCACGATCGTTGCTGTGGCAGTCGGCATCCTTGGAGCCTTTGCCCTTAAATCACTCTTCATTCCACTTCTCTTTGGCTACCTCGCGTATAATAGCTACAACGCATACAACCAAGCAAACTACTAGAGTCTATGTCGATTCAGAAAGCATTTATTCTCGGTGCTGGTCTAGGTACCCGCTTACGCCCTCTCACAGAAGTCATCCCTAAGCCGCTCGTCCCCGTCTGGAATGAACCCCTCGTGCATCATGTCCTCAGACATTGCCAGCAGGCAGGGATCACAGAATTTGCCATCAACACGCATCATATTCCAGAAGCGTGGGAAAAACAATTCCCCGATGGTTCTTTCGAAGGCTCACAGATTTCTTTTTTTCATGAACCACAATTATTAGAAACTGGTGGCGGGATTAAAAATATATCCTCCTTTATTGGCGACAGCCCTATTCTCATTTTTAATGGAGACATTATTTCTGATATCGATCTCACGGGTCTGATCGAGCATCATATTCAGTCTAACAACATTGCTACTCTCGCCGTAAAATCTAACGGCCCAAGCTGTAATATCGCAGTAGAAGGAGACCAGGTCACTGACATCAGGCACAGTCTTGGTGTCCACCCTGGGAACCACCAGTTCACAGGCATCTACTGTATCCAGCCAGAAATCCTACAACACATTCCCTCCAACGAAAAAATCTCTATCATTCCAGCCTTCCTAGAGCTCGTCAAAACTAAGCAATTAGGATGCTATAATGTAGATGCCGCCACATGGTGTGACATCGGAACCCTCGACACGTATCACGAAGTCCACGCAAGTTCTCCAGAGAGAAATGCAGCAGGCTCGTTCATCTCCCCACTTGCCTCAGTTGATGAGAACTGCACCATTACAGACTCTATCGTATGGCCTGGAGCCGTTATTGAAGAGCACACTTCTCTTGAACATTGTGTGGTCTACTCCTCTACTCCAGTTTCAGGAACGCATAAGGACAAATTCCTCTAAGCCCTCTGCATTGATTTTTCACGTGACCCTCTTCTCAGAGATATCTATACTCTGTGTATGATATTTTTACGCAATAGGGTCTTCATCCCACTTGTCGTTTCCTCGGCAAGTCTTGGTCTCTGCCTATTCACACTCGCAGCTCCAAAAGATAAAAAGAAGCGTAATCCTCCTCCTAATTACGATGCGCAAATCATAGCAGCTATCCCCAAAGCTCCAAGTGTGCAACCTAAAGCAAAACGTAACATTCTCGTCTTTTCCAAAACAAATAAGTTCGTACACAAGTCCATCCCCACAGGAACCCGTGCTTTAGAACTTCTCGGAGAGAAAACGGGGGCCTACTCAGCTACCATTTCTAACGACCTAGTAAACTTTGAAGAAGAAAACATCAATACCTTCGATACGATCATCTTCCTCAGCACCACAGGCGATGTATTCAAGCCTAAGCAAAAGGTTCTCAACAATATGTCAAAGGAGGAACAAGATGCAGCCCATGTAGTGGAAAAAAGATTACAACGCAACCTCCTCGAATTTATTAAAAGCGGAAAAGGTTTCGTAGGTATCCATGCCGCCAGTGACACCTACTATTCTTGGCCAGAATATGGAAACATGGTTGGAGCTTACTTTGATGAGCATCCCTGGGGCGCTCAAAATAAGGTCAGCGTCATGGTCGAGAAGGGAAAAGAAGAGCACCCGCTCGTGGCACATATGCAAGGTGCATCTCTCAATTTCAAAGAAGAAATTTACCAATTTAAAGAGCCTTATGATTCACGTAATTACGATATGCTCCTGAGACTCGACACGGATAACACCTCTATGAAATCCAAAAAGATCAAGCGCACCGACAAAGACTTCGGCGTTTCTTGGGTAAAGTCCTATGGGAAAGGTAGAGTCTTTTACTGCTCCTTAGGCCACAATCATCATATTTATTATAACGATAAAGTCCTAGGCCATTACTTAGCGGGTATCCAGTATGCCATGGGTGACCTCGAGCTTTCAAAAAAACAAGAAGTCAAGTAGAGCTCGATCTTTGGTTGCACTCCGTAAAACTCTCTTTACGCTCACGGAGTGCTCAAGATAATTGATGAACATAGCCTCCTTATCCCCGACTTAGAACTCTGGCTCGACCACAGATCTGCCAAGCCCTATGGCTTTGTCTCCCACGCCCATGCCGACCACTTTGCTAGGCACCAACGCATTCTCTGCTCACCCGAAACAGGGGCTATCCTCAAAAAACGCTACAAAGTTCCCAAGTCCCACCTCCAAACCCTCAACTACCACACCCCCTTTATCTATAAAGACCATATCTTAGAGCTCCTTCCTGCTGGTCATATCACAGGGTCTGCCATGTTACATGTCACGCGTAAGAGCGATCACACAAGCCTCCTCTTCACGGGAGATTTTAAAACTCGTCCCTCGCATACCGCCCAGCCTATTGCCTATAAACAAGCTGACCACTTAGTGATGGAATCCACCTTCGGCAAACCTCATTACGCTATGCCCTCAAGCGAAGCAGCATGTAGCCAGCTGGTTGAATTTGTCGATCAAAGCCTCCGTGACGGGTGCACCCCAGTCCTACTGGCCTACTCCCTCGGCAAAGCCCAAGAAGCCCACTATCTGTTAGGCCAGAACCACATCGCCCCCGTCCTACACCCATCCGTCGCATCCATGTCCACTGAGTGCATCCGGCTACGCATTAAGCTCCCAGATTTTTACTATCTAGATGAACTCTGTCCAGAACGCCACTGTATAATCATGCCACCAGGAGCGATGAAAAGTAACTACCTCTCATCCGTCGGCCCTTATAAAACCGCGATGCTCACAGGCTGGTCACTTGATCATCCCAGAGCCTCAAGGTACCGAGATGTCAATACCCTCATCCCGCTCTCCGACCATGCTGACTACCCCAGCCTCATCGCCTTCGTTGAGACTATTGCACCAAAAAAAATCACTACTATTCACGGTTTTACCCACGCATTTGCAGCAGATCTACGTGAACTAGGCTTTGATGCGAGAGCCGCAGAAAAAGAGGCTTCGAATTAAGCGATAGTGCACAAAGGCCTAATTGCTTAACTCTTAAAATGTGTAAGGATCCTAGATCCCTAGCTCTTCATTCGCAACCTCGCCTTTTAACAAGCCTGTAAGGACTTCATCGAATTCCTCAAAGGAAGCGAACTGAGTGCAGCACTCTTCAAACACCATCTCAAAGCCATCACTTCCTTCCTCCAGTGGTTCTCCGTCCCAGAAATACTCTCCTGATCCTTCATCCATCTCTGCTCTGGAGAGGTCTAGTAATTCTAACTCAAGCACATGCACGCTAGAATCGTTCGCGTTCAGGAGGATCACTCCCCCGTCGTAATCACCAATGGATACGTAACCTAGAGACATCAAGAATCCATTTTCATCGATAGATTCTGAGAGCTCAATGATATCGTCTCCAGAGAGCACACGCACAACATCCAGATCCAAAGTCTTTTCTGGAAGACTGGAGTCTATGTATGTGGATAATTCATCGGTGATAGGATGAAATTTTTCGACATGTGCTACCACAGCCGTTCCATCACCTAAAGTAGCTACCTGTTCGCCACCTTGTTCATTTAACCATTCGAGTGCTTTCATCGTGTCTTCCTTTCAGATTCATGTTTTTCTCTCAACTTGCAAGAGAAAGTTACGACTGCTGACTTAATAATTTAAATTCTAAGGTCTTGCACAAGCAAAAAAAGTAGTTAAGATGTCTTTACTATGAAATTAATTAAACTATTGGCTCTAGGATTCGCTATCTATGGATTAGCTTCATGCAATACCATTTCAGGGGTAGGAAAAGACTTCAAACAGTTTGGCGGCGGCATCAGCTCAAAAGCTGAAGGCGGCACTTACGAAGAAGGTGCCAGAGCTGCTCAGTAGTAGCCCTCCCTTCTGCATATCTAACTTACAGAAGTCCAAATGAGCATTTTATAAAAGCGGCAGGGGTATTCCCTTGCCGCTTTTATAGTTTGTTTTGGTATTTTAAATTCTGCCGAAGTGGCTTTAAGGCTTCGCGGGAAGTGCTACACGTGCCTTTTTCCAATTCTCACCTATTTTGTAGTGTAAATAATCATCTTCAAAATACCCAAAATCTACTATTTCCCCATTATTACCCACTTGCTGCACATAACCAGCTCCATCCATGGTGATAATCACTACTTGTCCTCCAAAGGCTTTCACATCGATCATTATTTCTCCGCCTTTTTCCATCAAAGGAGCAATCAGCAATGGTGAATCCGCTGGATCATCGGGGATGTTAAAACCTGGAAGGTAGCCGTATATATTTTCTCCTGGGGATAAGGCCTCTTTACCTTCTGTATTTTCATCCCCTGGCCTAGCCCAATTGACACCCTTCGCATAAAAAGGTTTTTCATCGGGGATTGAACCCCTCTCTATTGCTAAACGTAAGTGGTCATTAGCAGTGAGATTCTTCCCCTCTGCTACAGGAGTCATTCCATCGTTATTAAAAGCGTAGTCTCTCAGACCTACATAGATGTCCTTAGCATTACTTAATGCCGCCGTTGCATTCGCACGTGCTATTTGCTTAGGAACCACCTTCACTGACAAAGCTGCAATAAAGGGTGCAGCAATCGGGAGAAACGCTGCAGTCGCCCCTCTAAGAGGAAATGGGGTTTTAGAAAGCATGATGATTCCATCCTCTTGAAATGTGTAGGTCGCTAAATATCCTTCTTTTGAGCTCAGTAAGCGAGGGATCACAGTTTTGTCGACGAGCTTAAACAGAAGTCGCATCATTTCACGTTCCTGATCATTATGGTTTTTAGTAATCAATTCATGCTTCAGCTCTGCACCTATCTCACCTGAGTAAAGTTCATTTATATAGGTAAGCAAGTCATGTGAACAGAAGGTCAGTACATTTCCTCCCCGATTTTCCTCCGTGATTAAGGACTTCAGTGTTTTTGTATCAGCCAGCTTTTTATCCCCGCTCATGCAAGACTGGAGATACGCTTCCGAACTCGCTAACCAAATTTCATCTTTCAATTGATCCACCCATACACAGGGTGCGATCTCTGGATTATTTCCAGAATCAGGGAGTTGGATTTGATCCATGGTATACATCTTAAATCCATCCTTCTCTGACACCGTCATTTTATCTTCCAGCTTAGGCAAAAGCTCCTTCACCATGGTGTAGGCCCCATCTATTCTTACGACTGCATGGAGAGGATTCACGGAAGGTCCCCTTCTCCCTAGTTGGATCTGATGCTCTTTATCTAGCTCAATAATTGCTGATACCTTGGCGTGAGAAGAAGATAATGCTCTTATTTTTTCCAGCACCTCCAACCCGTCTTCACCGATAAGCTGGTTCACCTTCTTTTTATTCTGCGGATTCAGCTCCGTGAGCATTTGCTCCAACAGCTGGGCTACTGCACCAATTTTAAGATCCGCCTCAAATACAATATCAGCTTCGGCTGGAGCAAACTCTAGAACTCTCCATTCCGAAGACGCATCATTAAATAGAGAAAAAATCCCGCCTTTTTCTCCTAAATTATCAATAAAAACTCGGTTCTCCCATAGTTCACCATCTGGGTGAGAGGAAGAGCCTAGTGCCTTTAACGAAGAAAGCTTGGTCAGTTCCGTAATCTTCTCCCAAGGAAGCCTCAGAGAAGAGGCGTTTTGTAGTTCTTCTGATTTTTCTAGATTATCGAACAGGTACCCAACTAGTTTTTCTAGCATACGCATCCTATCATCTACCGCATTTAAGGAGACAAACTCTGCATCTAGGTTAATATAGGAAGACGCCTGTTTTACTTTAGGGTGCACCGCAAAGCTTTGTTGTGAATGATTAGCAGCCGTCTCTTCCACCTCGCCCTTGGGCTCCTCTGCTTTTTCCGGCTGGCTACACATGCTAAGCCCTAAGCAGGATAAAATGCTGATTATTTTATGTAATTTTATCATCTTTTTAAATTAACGTTCCGGGTAGAAAAAGGTGGGATTCTTATTATGTTCACTTTCTTTCCACACAGGGTGGCTCAAATCTAACAAATTCTCTCCCTCTACTAAAACCTCTCCATTTTCCTCAATTGCATAAACTACTGCAGATCCATCATGTGCTAGGACTACCACATTGCCTTCCAAGAGGTCTCTATCTGCATACGGTTTCCCGTCTTTTTCAAACACTGGAATCATCATTAAAGGGCGGTTGGGCCTCCCTCTCATCATATCCCCTCCTGCGATGTAAGTGTAACAGTTACTACCTTTCTCTAACCATCCCTCTTCAGACACTTCTTCATCGCCCGCTTGAAACCCCTTCATTCCCTGCACGTAGAAAGGTTTCTCATCCATTAATGAACCCGATGTTAGGAAGGCATCAAACACTTGATTTGCGCTCTTCATCCCTGACACGTCCAACATCTTTCCATCATCATTATTAAATACATAATCTATTATTCCTATATAAATATCTTTAGAGTTATTCAACGCGGTCGTTACTTTTTTCATCTTTAGCTGCTTCTCCACCTCCTGCTCTATATACATCAATACAGCTGCATACCTAAGTAGCTCAATCGATGAGACTGGAACACCTTTAGCAGCCATGATATCTTTACTCTCTATCCTCACCCCACCTTCTTCATACAAGACGATTTCGACTAGCCCTGAACCTTCTTTTTCAATCAATTTAGCGATTTCCGCCAGATGGTCGGCGACGACGTTACCCAATAATACATCCTCTGTAGAAGTATGATTACCGCACTCCAATGCAAATAACTCATGAATCGATTGCCCAGAAAAATGGCTGCCCATGAGCTTTAAAAATTGTGGTGAAATATACTCTAGTGAAAAACCAGACTTGGGCAGCCCTTCCATCACTTGTTTAAAATCCTCCGAGTCCACAAGTTTTTCAGAGTCTTGCCTTACCTTTTCAAAATAAGATTTCCTAAAGGTGAACCATAGAGACTCTGTGGACTTATCAATCACAAACATCGGGCTTAGTTTGGGGAAATTCTCAGCTATGCTGTATTCCTTCGGAGCAATGACATATTTTAAATCACCTTCTTCATATACCACCGATTCTTTTTCAATCTCTTCTGCGATAAAATGCCAGATCTTTGATCCGCCCTTTATCTCAACAGCAAGATCAAGATTCGGTAGTTTCTTCCCTCCTTCCAACTTTAGGGAATGACTTTCATCTAACTCCATCATCAAATTCACAGAAAGCACCAGATCTGCCAGATACTCACGGTTGGTCTTTTTCTGACCTTCGGGAATATGATCGAGAGCCTTTTTCAATGTCTCCGAGAAATCTGGCCCAAAGAGATGGCTATGCGACTGGAGGCCTTCTAAAAAAGCTCCGATGTTTTGGTTTTGCTCGATCACCCAGTCTGCTGAGCTAGGTGCACGTAAAGGAGACTGCCAAGCTGTTAATGGATTCATTCCCACTTTGAATAGGCCTTTGCTCTCACCTGAGGTTTCAAGGTAGTATTTATTACTCCACCTAGTTTCATCTATTTTCTTTGAAGAGGCATACCAAGCAGCCACACTATCCACTCCTGAGGCTATCAGTAGATCAATAGCGGATATATCTTTGACAAAGTCTTTTTTAGACTTCTTTTTTCCTGCTTCCTCCAGCTTTTTAAAATCAGCATAATAAGACTTTAAAAAATCACGCTCTCGCCCCCAGTTACTGATGAGCATAAACTCGCCATCTGTATCTATGAAGCCAAGCCCCTTACGCTCTGATGCGGACGACGCTCTATCTTTAGCGGCATTCTCTTCTGCGTGAAGTGTATGTAACCCCTCTATACCAAGCAAACACAACGAGCAGAGGGTTAATATATAATTTCTCATTTCTTTATTTTTTCAATTCACGTAAATAACAATGTGGCTGATCTCCATTAGAACCAATACCAAATCCATTTTCAGGCTTATGCCCAGTGTATTCCTCAATCACACTCATATCATCGACTCCGTCTTCACCAACACTCCAAAGTAATCCTTGCTCTGAGTCATAGCCATAAGGTTTAGGCTTCTCTGCAAAAGCATCAGTAGGCATATTTTTTATATATTGAGGAATCAGTTGATTTAAATTTTTAGGTAACACTCCCTTATCTTTTTCATAGCGACGTAGGCCGTCTCGTAGGATTACAAAATCACGATTCACATGATAAAGATACATTTTAGGAATTTGTTTAGATACTATTAAAGATGACATCGCCAATAGCATGTCCCCTATCATATTAGAGGACGGCTTAAGTTTCTTCAGATTTTCAAATTCTTTTTCATATTTCTCAAGGGTTTGAATGACCTTAAAAGGGTGCATCCCAATCATTTCACACTGTTTTTGGAATAGATCATAGCTATGTTTAAAAGTTTTATTTGGCTGAAATATGGACTTCGTTACCAAACTTGACGCAAATGCAGATCGCGTCTCTTCCGCCCCTAACTTATCTGGCTCAAAGTAGCTATCCCACACATTGATACGCTCTTTACTTTCCACATCATAGTCTTCAATTATTTTTAAGGTAAGTGTCCCATTCCCTATAGACTTCAATAGATTATATATAAACAACATCTCCATCTGCAAGGCCTCCTTCATCGTCTCTTTTTCAGAAAGATCGCGGGATATGATTTTAATGATTTTATTCCTCTGCTCTTGGGAATTTACTAGTTGTAGCAGGTGGTCAGCTGTCGAACACTGCGATGCTTCAATCGCCATAGCGACCAGTACATGAACTAATGAATAGGTATCATTCCTGAGCTTTTTTGAAAGGTGCGCGGATTTCTCAAGCGCATGAATTGCTCCGTCTAGATCCCCTTCATCTGCCAATTTATAAGCACGCAAATCTAAATACCTATTAAAAGACACCATCCTAATAGTCAGGGAGAGTGATATAGAGAATGTAAAGTCTTCGAATTCTTCAAAAATACGCTCACGCTCCAACAATTCGTCTATCCGGGGGTAGTATTTCTCCACTTCAGGGTACTTTCCTATCAGCTCTTTCACATAGGCATCCCACCCAAGCTCTTCCATCCCTGAAAATATTCTTGGTAGTTCATGGAGCTCGCTCAACTCTTCTGCAATCTTCCCCAATTCAGGAAACGCGTTATTTTCAGGGGCAATTTCTGGCAGATCTATCCAAAACTCACTGATATCAATCGGCTCAATATCATCCCAACCTTGGGGTAATGCTTTTTTCTCTTCGGCAGAGAGGGAGGCCAGTAAGCTCACTGTGCAGCATAATGCTAAAGCCGTAAATATTCTTCGCATAGCTCAGTCTAGCAATTCTTCACCAAGGTTAAAAGGTGTAATTTCACCCTAATTTTCATAACGTATTTTACCTCACAAAAAACGCCCTCGTTTTCACGAGAGCGTTTGGAGAGATTTTTCTATGCAATACTGGTATTAGAGCATTCCAACGAGGGTCTTACCCATGTCAGATGGAGTCTCGGAG
>JALZVA010000038.1 GCA_023301335.1 Akkermansiaceae bacterium | reverse complement strand
AAGTGGTCGAAGAAACGCATCGCGCTGGTTTCATACACGGGGTTATGAAGAGCTAGCTCAATGGCTATCTGCATCATCTGCAAGCTATAGAATGCCATCCATGCGGTCCCGTCAGCCTGGGATAAGCTTCCCCCTGTAGGGAGCTCCGCTGATCTATCGAAGACTCCAATATTATCTAGTCCGAGGAATCCTCCTTGGAAGATATTATTCCCGTCCGCATCTTTCTGGTTCACCCACCAAGTGAAGTTCACCAGAAGCTTGTGAAATGCTTCTTCCAGAAACTCTAGATCCCCAATTCCTTTATTTCTTTTTTGTTCAATCTGATAGACGCGGCGTACTCCCCATGCGTGCACAGGTGGGTTCACATCTGAGAGGTGCCATTCATATGCCGGGATCTGCCCATTCGGGTGCATGTATGTGGCTCCTAGCATGAGAGAGAGTTGTTTCTTCGCAAAAATGGGGTCTACTAACGCTAGTGGGATACAGTGAAAGGCAAGGTCCCATGCTGCATACCATGGATACTCCCACTTATCTGGCATCGAGATAATGTCTTCATTTACCAAGTGGCGCCAATGGTGATTCCGCCCTCGTTTTCTTTCTTCTGGAGGTGCTGGATTTTTTGCATCTCCATCTAGCCATTCCGCAACATTGTAGTAGTAATACTGCTTTGACCATAGGAGTCCTACGAGTGCTTGGCGTTGGATGTCACGCTCTTCTGCGTTGGCAATTTCTTCTTGAATATTTGCGTAAAATTCATCGGCTTCTTTTTTTCTCTCCCTGAAAACCTCTTCAGGGTCAGCTGAATATCGATGTTTTTTAGAATAGAGACGCACATAGACAACCTTTTCTTCTCCAGGCTTAAGCTGCATGAAGTGTGGAGAGCCGACCTTAGTTCCCTTTTTCTCTGGGTTCACCGCGTCCCTTGTTCCTTCTACTACATATTTATGAAAACTATTTTTGGGATAAGAAGATTTGTTAGCTCCCTGATTAAGAAGTTCTCTATCACTTTCGTTATCACAGTAGATAAGCTCCTGTGCAGAAGGTGAGTGCCAGATCATGTCCTCCATGTCTTGGTGGTTGAGTAAGGCGGATTTTTCATCCAGTTCGCTTAGCTCCGCAGTGATCTCATCCCCGGCTGCCCAAGTGTTTCTAAACCACGCTTGAGGCACTACACAGAGTGGCGCTTGGACTGAGCCTCTATTCCGCGCTGTGATCTTCATGTAAATATCTGATGGCCCAGCTTTTGCGTGCTCGATGGTGACATCAAAATACGCATCCTCATTAAAAATACCTGTATCTTCGATTTCGAACTCTCGCTCATGCTTTCCACGTTCTCTATTTTTGGTAACTAGATCCTCATAAGGGTACTCTGCATGTGGGTATTTATAGAGCATTTTCCCATAGGAATGGGTCGGTGTGGCATCGAGATAGTAGTATAATTCTTTAACATCTTCTCCATGGTTCCCTTCTGGATTACTAAGTCCAAATAGTCGCTCTTTTAAAATAGGGTCACGTCCGTTCCATAAAGCTACTGACAGGCAGACGCGTGCCTTCTCATCACAAATTCCGCCAATCCCATCTTCTCCCCAGCGATAAGCATAGTGCCGTGCCATGTCATGGGTGATGGCATTCCAGGCATCTCCCGAACAGGTGTAGTCCTCGCGGACAGTTCCCCATTGGCGTTCGCTAAGGTACGGGCCCCAGGACATCCAGGAGGTTTGGCCTATTTTTGGTGCGTTTAGTCTTTTATGTTCGCTGGTCATCAGATTTTTAGATTGCTAAAGAATTCAAAGTAAATTGCAACGCTCTATTTCAAGCGGTAAGTGCAGATTTGTTTACTGGGTAAGGGACGGTAGTAGTAGGCTTGCTACGGTGAAATAGATCACCAGTCCTGAGACATCTACAATAGTGGTGATCGCTGGAGAGGCAACTACAGCTGGGTCGATTTTCACCTTTCTGGCCAAAATTGGTAACATGGCTCCTGTGAGCGTGGAGGTGGTGATCTGTAATGCTAATGAGATGGCTGCAATCAGGGCAAACATCCCAACCGGAAGCCCAACCGGGAGTTTCGCGAAACTCTCTGGAAGTGCAGGAATCAGGAAAAAGGTTAAGCAGCCTATACAGGTGCCTAACAACGAACCTAGAATCAGACCCAAACGAGCTTCCTTCCAAGCGACCCGTGCAGACGCTCCCTGGTCTAGTTCGCCTAATGCCATGGCTCGGATCACCATGGTGGCAGCCTGCCCACCTGTATTCCCTCCCGCTGCTACAATCATCGGGAGATAGAGTGCCAGCACATAAGCACCCTGCATCAAATCGTCGTATTTCAGCATCACATAGCCAGATAAGATCGCTAATAGAGCTAGGATGAATAACCACGGAAATCTTCTCTTAAAATGCTGAGCAATGGTCGTATTCAAGTAAGTTTCTTCCGACTGCTCCCCTGACACCCCTGCCATTTTTTCAATATCTTCTGTCGATTCCTGCTCTAAAATTTCCATCGCATCATCATGCGTAATCACTCCTAACAATCTTTTGTATTCATCCACTACGGGGAGGGTAAACATATCATATTTCACGAACATTTGCATTGCCTCTTCTTGGTCAACAGAGGCTAGCACATCATGCTGCACAGGAGTCATCAGTTCGGTGATCGATGTGTCCCAAGTGCTAAAGGCAAGGCTACGGAGTTTTATCTTCCCCAGCAAGCATCCCTCATCATCAATCACAAAAATACGGGAAAGGCTTCTGGTTTCTTCTTCGATTTTACGCAGTGCTTCGAGAGCCTCCTTCACGCTCATGTCCTTGTGCACACGCCCGTATCGGGTGGTCATCCTCCCACCTGCTGTCTCCTCTCCATAAAGGAGAAGAGCATCCATGATTTTCTTATCTTCAGGATCTAGTAGTGTGAGGTAACGTTCCTTCGCGCCTTCACTCACATCCTGGAGAGCATCCGCAAGGTCATCATCCGTCAACTCGTCTAACAATTCACCTTGATCCTCAGGAGAGAAATGCTCAATCGCACCTTCCACTAAAGTATCTGGAATATCAGGAACTACTTCTGCAAACAACTTTACGCCAACGAATTCCGCAAACAGCGCACGGGAATCTTCAGCCAACTCTTCATAAAAGTCCGCAAGATCCGCATAGTGCATATTCTGAGCCAGATTCTTAAACTCGGCCGCATCTTTCTCAGACAAGGCTTTTGTTAATGCTCCAAACTCTTTTTCTGTTGTATCCTCAGCCATTTCCCTTGGTGGGTTTCTCCGCCCTCGTTATGGCACAATTAAGGTGATTCGTCACCTGATGAATACGAGTTTTTCCGGCATCCTAGCTCACCTTTACTGAACTTTAGTCATTTCCTTCCCATCATCTCAAATTTTAGCCATTGGCTAGGTTCAAGGTTGCCAGCAAGAGGGCCAGCCCCTACAGTCCCCCGCAATGAGAGTCGGAATTTTAAATAGCGGGGGCGATTGCCCGGGATTAAATGCCGTAATCCATGGAGTGGTAGGAGCTGCAGACAAACTTGGCTGGGAAGTGGTCGGATTTCGCGAGGGATTTGAAGGAGTTTTAGCCCCAGGTGATTATTCCATTCTTTCCCCCGAGGATACCTTTGGGATCCTTAAGCTGGGTGGCACTATATTAGGCAGCACGAATAAAGGGAATTTCAGTATCAAGGGAAAGTCTAGTGATGCCGCTAAAATCCCTACAGAAGTCCTCGACGGAGCACGTAAAACGCTCGATGAACTCGACATTGGAGCGCTTATCGTAGTTGGTGGTGATGGATCTCTGACCATTGCTCAGTATTTATTTGAACAAGGCTTTCCAATTATTGGAGTGCCAAAAACAATCGATAACGACCTTGCTGCAACAGCGATGACCTTTGGCTTTGACAGTGCAGTTTCCTGTGTGGTGGACGCCATG
This sequence comes from Akkermansiaceae bacterium, assembly GCA_023301335.1. Taxonomy (GTDB): domain Bacteria; phylum Verrucomicrobiota; class Verrucomicrobiia; order Verrucomicrobiales; family Akkermansiaceae; genus Rubritalea. Next base: position 1,148 of record JALZVA010000038.1, on the reverse strand, counting down.
GATAGACTCCATACCACTGCCCAGTCTCACCGCAGAGTAATGGTGGTAGAGACCATGGGCAGACATGCAGGATGGATTGCATTATGGGGAGGGATTGCAGGCGGAGCCAATGTCATCCTTCTTCCCGAAATTGATTTTAGCCTAAAGAATGTTGCTGACTGTATTCTGCAGCGAGAGAAGGATGGGAAGCGGAGTACTCTCGTCGTGGTTGCTGAAGGAGCTAAACTTGCTGATGGAGAACTGGTTGTAAAAGCAGATAGCTCCGGGGGGGAAGTCAGGCTCGGAGGGATTGGTGAGATTGTTGCCTCAGAGCTTGAGCAATTAACCGGACAGGAAACGCGCGCCTGCACACTTGGCCACCTACAAAGAGGTGGAGCACCAACAAGTTTAGACAGAATCTTAGGAGCTCGCTTTGGGGTGAAAGCTGTGGAGTTAGCCAAGAACAAGGATTTTGGAAAAATGGTCAGTTATCAATCTTACTCTGTAGCTTCAGTGCCTATCACGGAAGCTATTCACAAGCTTAGGCGCGTGGAGCCAGATAGTGAGATCGTCCAGACAGCTCGATCTATAGGCATCTGCTTAGGCGACAGTCCTACCTAAGCTATTTATCGTTCACCCTACCCTATTGCTCAGACACATTCAGGATCATGATCGACCCTATTACATTTTATAACCGCTATAGCGGGGAGATCGAAACAGAGAAAGTCTATGGAGAGGCATTCCTTGACTGGAGCTATAATAGGCCTCTGGGGAAGCTCCCTCTCCACCTCTTTGTCAAACGCCCCTTCTTTTCCAAGTGGTATGGAAGAAAGATGGACACTCCATCCACTGCTGGAAAAATAGCTCCATTCATCGAAGAATATGACATGCGGTCTGAAGACTTCCTCGATGACCCAGCTTCATTTAAGCACTTTAACGCGTTTTTTTATCGGAAGCTCAAACCCCAAGCTCGCCCCATTGCCGAGAGCGAGGTGGTCTTCCCAGCTGACGGAAGGCATTTAGGGTTCAACTCTGCCTCTAACATCAAAGATTTTTTTGTGAAAGGACAGAAGTTCGACCTCAGGAGCTTCCTTCAAGACGATACGCTCTATGAGCTTTTTAAAGATGGCCCCTTGGTACTCTCGCGACTCTGCCCAGTTGACTACCAT
>JALZVA010000037.1 GCA_023301335.1 Akkermansiaceae bacterium | reverse complement strand
ACTGTCGATTTTTCGACGATAATTTTAGGAGTGTCACAGGTCTCCGCGATGGTGCGAGCACAGGATTCGATATAGACGAGATCCGCTGCAGAGCCTCCTCCTGCGCCGTGTTTTTTGGTGGGCGTGCCAACGGAGATGAAGATGATATCAGCTTCGCTAATACTCTGCTTAACATCAGAGGAGAAAAAGAGGTTAGCCCCTTTACAGGAAGCTACAATTTCCGCTAAACCGGGTTCATAGATAGGAAGGCTAGGGGAGTTCCACGCTGTGATTCTTTCCTCATTGAGGTCAGCGACGGTGACAGTGATATGCGGACATTTTGCGGCAATCATTGCCATTGTCGGTCCCCCGACGTATCCAGCTCCTAGACAACAAATATTCATAAAGTAGATTTTTTACCCAAGATATTCATAGCTAGGGAGGGTAATGTAGTCAAGTGAGGATATGTTTTCCCTCAAAAGTATATTAGCGGATAATCATTCCAGCTCCAACGGTTTCATTGCTATTAGGGTCAATTAGGATGAATGAGCCGGTGCATCTATTTCTATTATACGTGTCGTAGATTAGCGGTGCGGAGGTGCGTAGTGAGATACGGACGATATCGTTTAGATTGAATATAGTATCATTTTCTACCGATTTCTAAGCTTGTTGAGCTGAGTTTTTAAATTTCCCAGCAATTTTAGACTTAAGGGGCGAGAGTCATAGGAGAAATTTGGATTGGAGATCATTTTTGCCGTATTGAGAGCAGTGGTGAATTCTCCGCTCTGAGGATTAAAGTAACGAGGGTAGAGGAGGTAGGCAGCTGCAACGAGTTCTTCTAAGTTCCGCTGAGTTGCTCTTCTTTCACAAGCTAGCCAATCCCTTGTTAGCCCCCAGCCCGCATAGAATGGTAAACCATAGGTGAAGACAGTTTTTTGATGAAGGAGTGCTTCAAGCCCTACTGTAGAAGTTAGGGTGTGGACTTCATCGACCGCCTGAATCCAGGAAATGATGTCACCGCGCTGGATGAGGAGATCAACCTCTTGTTCAATACCATTCCAGAGAGGGGCGTCTGAGCGTGCTCCAGCGAGGAGATCGGGGTGGGGTTTATAGCAGATAAAGGCATCAGGATGTTGTCTCCGAACTTCTGCTAAGAGTTCTTTGTTCGTTTTAAACTCAGGGCTGCCATAGGTAATGGAAGCATCTGAATCCACTTGCCCGGGAATTAGAATGAGTCTTTTTCCTTGAGCCTCTAAAGGGATCTCAGCAGCGTGAATCCCAAGGTTATACTTGGTAATTTTCTGCTCTTTCAGAAAAGTGATGAGCTCGCGTGCCTCATTTAATTCGCTCTCAGAAAAATTATGGTTCTGAAGTATTGTTTCAAGACTAGAAGGTTTAGTGGCGTCAAAATAGATCCCTTGCTTATCGAATACCCAAGAGAGAGGAAAGTTAAACTGAGCTCCTAATCCGCGCGAGCGAATGAATCCGTCTTCCACTCTCCATAGATTTTTAGGAACAAGATGGTTAGGGATTTCTTTTTTTCCCCAGACAAGAAGACTGGTTTTTGGATCAGCAGTTTGTTGGAGTTTTTTTAAATTGTTGATTTGCTTCTTGGGAGGATTGGGGAACGTGTATTTGGGGAGCACGAATTTTTTCCAAAGACTGAGTCCAAAAGTATCAAAATTTTGAGGCTGTTTAGCCCACACACGATGTTGTAAGGCAATATGATCGATGATGCTATCCAGACTGCAGGGCTGCCGAGAGTCGGGGTGGAAGTAGAGGCTATAGCGCAGATAAGCTGCAGAGAATAACTGTTCCAGAGTCAGGGTTTGCTTGCGGGGCGGAGAGGCAGAATAGCGATCATGGGTGAGACCCCATCCTGCAAAAAAATTAGCCCCATAGGCATACACCTCACAGTCATAGAGAAGCGCTTCCATCCCCATGAGGGAAGTTCCTACGTAGATTTTTTTACAAAAAGAAAAACAATCTTTAGGGGAAAATTCATGAGGTAGAATCTGTACCGAAGGGTGGGAGAGAAGGGTCTCAGAAAAACAGGATTTTTTCTTTCGATAACGATGATCTGGGTGAGTTTTTACATAGATAGGGAGATCGGGGTTCTCTTGAATCGCGTCTTCTAACATGCGATCAAAATCTTCTGGCTCGATCCCTCCGTGAGTGATAGCTGCGTCTCCTTTAGTTTGATCGACGACTAAGATTCCTTCTGGGAGCTGAGGGTATTGATGTAGGTTGTGGTTATACTTAGAAACCCCTTGATCTTTAAATTTTTTTAAGATGAGATCCACGTTTGATGGAGTTTCTGCCCAGTGTGTAGGGGCAGTGATATCATGATTTAAAAATTTTATGAGATCAGATTCTCCTGAAGCATCATAATAGATCCCTGATGTATCAGCGATGATGCTATAGACGCTGCCGTATTGGTAACCGGGGAAGAGTGAGCGGACAAAGCCATCTTCGAAGATGAAAAAATTGGAGTGGCTAGCCTTAGCTTTACGGATTGCTGTTTTCCCACTACCTTTATAACCCCATCCTGCATAGGCATCGGCTTGCTTGAAAAACCCATGATCGAGTTGGTAGGGGAGGCATGTTTGAGTGAATGATCTAACAAGAGGGTGGCGATACGTTCCCTTCCAAATGCTTAATAGTGTTTTTTGCTGATCACTCTGAGCCATGGACTGTTAGATTATGAATGATTACAGTGAATTTTTCAGCGTTTGCTTCAAGCTGCTCTAAAAGCGCTAATTGAGTGCGGCAGCGGTCTAGGTTGTGTGAGGGGTGACTCGTCTGGAAATAGAGATCTCCTTCAAGAAAGTCTGTGAGGAAGCGCATTCCTACCTCTAAGGTGATCACATCTGCTGCCGTGGCTAAGCTGAGGATTTCTGTTTTTGTTAGACTTGGGCAACCTGTGAGGAATCCCTCGGTAAGAGCCTTGAAATAGGAAGGGCGGACCTTGATGCTGGAGAGATCCTGAGTGTCTTCTTCATGTGCACTGATCGTGGTTCTGACCAGATCTCCGAAGTCGTATGCTGCCACACCGGGCATGACGGTGTCGAGGTCGATCACGCAGGCTGCTTCATGACTCTCTGCGTCGAGCATCACATTATTCACTTTTGTGTCGTTATGGGTTACTCTAACAGGGATAGACTGTGCTTCTATTTGATCGATCAATAAATGGCACAGCTCTTCTCTCTGTTGGATAAAATGAATTTCCTTTTGTACAGCTGCCGCACGGCCTTGAGTATCTTGATCGATGGCCTTTAGCAGCTGCTGGTAGCGGCGTGGGGTGTGGTGGAAATCAAGGATGGTCTCGTGTAGCTGCGCTGCGGGGATGCCCTCGACTTGGTGGAGAAAAGAACCAAAGCCTTTCGCTGCCTCATAGGCAATTTCCTCATTTTCACAGGTATCGAAACTGACGCAGCCTTCAAGATAGTTAAAGCAGCGCCACAGATCATTTTCTGCTCCCTGTAGATAGGGCCCTCCCGTGTTGGTGGGGATGAGTTGAAGTGCGCGATTGGGCTTTTTTAGCTCTCCCTCTTGTGCTTGCTCCTGTAGGAACTGAGTGACAGTTGCTACGTTATGCATCACCTTGAATGGTTCAGGGAAGACCTGAGTATTCAAGCACTGGAAAATATAATGTCGTGGACCTCCAGAGCTATCCTCACAGGTTACCAGATGCGTCGCATTGATAAGCCCGTTAGTGATGGGTTCACTACTCAGAAAATGACCTTCAATGGCAAATTGAGAGGCGATTTTTTCGAGTGAGCAAGGCATCTTTGAGGTGGGCTGCGTAGAGACTAGCCAAGAGCTGTTTGGATAGCGACCAATGATTCTAACACTCCCTTAAGATCTTGCATAGGGATTTGGTTAGGGCCGTCAGAGAAGGCTTTTGCTGGATTCGGATGGGACTCCATGAAGACACCATCGACTCCAGTAGCTACAGCTGCACGTGCAAGGACGGGAGCTAGCTCACCATCTCCACCAGTGGTTCCGCCTTCTCCTCCAGGACGTTGGACAGAGTGGGTGGCGTCGAAGATGACACGGATGCCTTCTTTACGCATCCAGTAGAGAGAGCGCATATCAGCGACGAGATTGTTATAGCCAAAAGTCGTGCCGCGCTCAGTGATATAGAAATCGTCACAGCCGTTATCGCGGAGTTTGTCAGCTATATTGACCACATCCCAAGGCGCGAGGAATTGACCCTTTTTGACATTTACGGTTCTGCCGGACTTTGCGGCAGCTTCGATGATGTCGGTCTGGCGACAAAGAAAAGCAGGGATCTGAATGAGGTCAATATTCTCTGCTGCGACTTCGATTTCTGCAGGTGTATGGACATCTGTGGTGACAGGGATGCCGAGTTCCTTACTGATCTCTCCTAAGATGCGTGTGCCTTCTTTCACTCCTGGTCCTCTGAAGGAGGAGCCAGAGGTTCTATTAGCTTTGTCATAGGACGCTTTGAAGTAAAAAGGACGGTTTAGTGGAGCGGCGATCTCTTTGATCGTGCGTGCAGTTTCCCAAGCGAATTCTTCGCTTTCAAGAGCACATGGGCCTAGGATGAAAAAAAGTGACATAAGATAAATAATGTAAGAAAGTAGAATCAGGTGAGCATCGGCTCAACCTGTCATGAAGGTGGACAAATTTAAACAGTGGTGCAATAGAAATTTT
>JALZVA010000036.1 GCA_023301335.1 Akkermansiaceae bacterium | reverse complement strand
CTCAGTAAGGGGTATCAACTCGTCATTAATCACACCCCCAATTTATGGGCGGCGCTCTACTACAGTGCAGATTTGATAGATCTCAATAAACCCTCAAAAATATTAACACGGAAACCCGAATACGCCACGCATCGGCAGATAGAGGAGTTTCAACCAGATCTCATTATCTGCACCTATTTCTTATACCCCTATTACATCAAACGTATTTTCAAGAAATTACCTCCTGTCCCTGTATTTACCGTGGTCACGGATTCCATAAAAATCAATAAGAGCTGGACCAGTGCTCCTACAGACTGCTTCATCGTCACCGACCCTTTCACAAAAGAGGTCGTCAATCGCCGTAGTAAAATTAGCAGAGAGAACATTATCGACTTAGGCTTTCCTGTTAGCCCGGTATTTAGTCGCCTACAGCCACTCCCTGTGAAGGCTCCTATCCGTCCATTCAAGGTCTTATATTTCCCCACAGGTCAAAAGTCTCAACTCCAGAGAAACATCCGCGCTATTCTAAATGGCAATCCGTCTATCCAAATCACTCTCGTGTTAGGAAAACATCTTAGAAAGCTCTACGCTAAGGCGAAAGAGATTCAGTCCGAATTCCCCCAGCAAATACACCTCAAAGGTTGGACAAAGAAAGTTCCAGAGCTGATGAGCAGCCATCACCTTGTCGTAGGAAAAGCGGGTGGCGCCACCTCTCACGAATGTATTTCTGCCTCCACCCCGATGCTCGTTCACTACCTGCTCCCAGGACAAGAACAAGGTAACCTTCAACTGTTAGAAAAAATCCAAGGAGGCGTTCTCGCCGACACCCCGTCAGCTCTCTCCCAGCAGATAGAGAAACTCCTAGAAAATGACGGTGCCCTATGGCGGGAGATGAAACAGAGTCTGCTAGACTTCCGCAAGCCTCATGCCGCCACTGAATGCGCCGACCTCATCCTTAAGACCATCCATGAAAACCGTTCTCTTTGATATTGGCAACGTCCTCCTGGCGTTTGATTTCCATCCTGCTCTATCCACTCTTGAGGGGCCGAATGCTAGACCTGATGCCGTCGACCTGATCATGGCACAAAAGGATATCTTCGAGGCTGGTAAGCAGGAAAAGGCGGAATACATTCAATGGGCCTCTGAGCTGCTCGATTTCCAAGGCGGACACGCAGCCTTTGAACGTGCGTGGACCAGTATCTTCACTCCTGTCCAAGCGATGTGGGATTTAGCTCGGCAACTTAAAGCGAAGGGATACCGCCTGATTCTTTTTTCTAACACCAACTCTATCCACGCCCCCTATTGTCTTTCCTCCTACCCCGATTTTTCACTTTTTGATGGCGCTGTCTTTTCCCACGAAATCGGTAGTATTAAACCTGATCCAGCTTTCTATAAAAGTGCTATAAAGCTTTACGACCTCATCCCTGAGCAGACTTTTTATATTGATGACCTCGAAGCCAATATTCGAGAAGGTCAGAACTTCGGCTTCACAAGCTTCATCTATGATCTACATAATCATGAAGCATTTCTCTCAAGTTTCAATCGCGCCTTAAACGCCTAACAGATCACCTTCTTGTAGGGCTCCATTGGCAAGAAACTGTTTCGCCTCCATCACCTTTGCCCCCTCAGGCTGCACTTTATAAATTTCAAGCGCTCCTGCTCCACACGCAACGGTGAAAGATTCCCCCTCCACCTTTAGCACTTCGCCGGGGTTTCCGCTAAGTGCAGAAGCATTTACTGCGGCGTAAATTTTAAGGCGTTTTTCACGGCCTTTAGCATCTTTGTATGTCGTGTATGTTCCTGGCCAGGGTTCATACGCACGGATTAGTCTTTCTAACACTTGTGCAGATTCGCTCCATTTTAACGCGCCATCCTGACGCATTAACTTAGGTGCATAATTCGCCAAGGCATCATCTTGAGCCTCTCCTTGAGCTTGGCCATTCTTAATAGCTGCTAATGCTTCTAACAATGCCGCTGGTCCCATGTCCCCCAGACGATCATGTAACTGTCCACCCGTCTCCCTTTCACCGATCACGGTGTCATGCTTAAGGATCATATCTCCTTCATCTAGACCTAAGGATACGTGCATCACTGTCATCCCTGAGTGCGTATCGCCAGCAGCGATCGCAGCTTGAATACATGAAGCTCCACGGTGTTTAGGTAACAATGACGCATGCAGATTAATGCACGCCTTATTCGGGATATCTATCAAGGCTTGTGGGAGAATCTGCCCGTAGGCCATCACCACAAACACATCGGCATCTAACTCACGTAGAATACCCATCGCCTCATCTGTCTTCACCTTCTCTGGCTGAAGCACCTCTACTCCAGCCTTCTGAGCTTCCACCTTAATAGTAGGAGGCGTTAGAATTTGTTTCCTCCCAACAGGTTTATCCGGTTGCGTTACCAGAGCCAATGTCTCGTAACCGCTCTTCAACAATGCCAAAAATGCGGGTACTGCGATGTCACCAGTTCCCATAAAAATAATTTTCATACAGACCCTGAGTTAGCTCTTAATATTTTCACTTACGCCTTTGCCATCACTAGACCACCACCTTACTCATCTCTTTATAGACTTCGAGTGAGAGGTATTTATCTAATATGTCTTTAAGCACATTTGCAGGAGCTTGAGCCGCGTTAATGTCGGTTCTGATGGAGTCAGGGTAGAAGTCTAAAATCGGCTTGGTCTCCGCCTCATAGGTTTTGATCCGTTGCTCGATCACCTCATCACTAGCGTCGTCCATACGATTTTCACGAAGTGCTCTCTTTCTCATGCGCCGTGCAAGCTCTTCTCTATCCGGGCAAGATAGATGAAACACCTGTTGCACATCGATATATTGCTCTAAAATTTCAGCTTGTTTGGTATTCCTCGGGATTCCATCAAGAACTAAAGTGTCTGCGTCTGGATGGTATAGGTGCGAGTCAGCCCAATTCGAAATTTGCGCCTTCCAAAGCTCAATCGTCAACTCATCAGGAACGAGCTCTCCCTTACTAGAATACTCAACAAATTTTTGTCCTAGCTCAGTTCTCGTATCTAGCGAGCGAAACACATCACCACATGCACAGTGAAAGAAACGAGGAATCGTCCCCAAAACCTTTCCCTGTGTGCCTTTTCCTGATCCTGGGGCGCCTAAAATAAGGATCGCTGGACGTCTGACTGATTGATTCTCCATGAGGTGTTAAAATTATGTCACAGCATAGATACTTGCAAGGAATTACTGTAGCTTTTCATCGACGCATGTCATTCATTCGATTTACCTAACCTGCTGCTTAAATCTGTCTAAAATGCGGCATTACGATCATACAATAAAAGGGAGCAATGCCTAGACCTTACTTCCACGTGCCGTTTTTCTACGTATCTATTTCTTTTTTAAGCTGTCTGTTTTTTTTCCTAAATCTTTAGCAACTTCAGGAATTTCTGGGATCCCCTCAAATTTTTTCAATATCTTTGCTGCTGCTTTATTCACACTTGATGAGGTGTGTTTGAACTTCGATCCTGGATGAGGACCAAACTCAGCTAATTCTTTTTCTACGACCTTTTCTAAGGCCTCTCGCCCATTTAAATAGGCTACATTTATCGGATCTTTCCCTAATGTACTGAATAGTTCAGAAAACTTAACTGCATTAGAGCCCTTCATTTTACACGTATTCACCATGTGGTGCGCCCAATAGTATGCCAAATGTTGCTGGGATTCTAAATCTGTAGTGAGGTAGGTGTAAAAACGTTCCTCAAATTTTTCCAACTCAGAGGTATCAGCTCCTTTTCCATTATAGGCATTTCGAGTGTATAACCAAATTAGACCATCATTTAGGGCTTGAACGTTTTCTCCGTGTGTCCCGTGGCCATATGTTGCAATGCGGCCTATGGCTTTTGATCCTAGTTCTTTAACCATCCCTCCAGAAGCGTAGCGATTAAAGTCATACGCTCCTATCAATACATAGTAATACGCACTCTTCGAAGGTCTTAAGCCATCTGATAAATACCCCACAATCGGCATCGCTCCTGCGGTCTTAAATCTCGATGCACTCCCCATAGTTCTCGCCCCCCCTCCAGATGGTCCTGCGAAGAAAATACGATCCTCGCTCACCGAGCAATGCGCAATTGAATGCTCTAAATTTTCCTCAATAGAATCACTATTCCTTTTACCACTATTTGAAGAACTTCCACATGCGATAATCACAGCACCAGTGAGCTCAGCAGATTTTTCAAACCGCTTAATATCACTAGCATTCCCAGGTCTTCCCCCTCCGTGCCAAAACAACGCTGGCCCAGTCCCGTCCCCAGGAGCAGTGCTAGGGATATGGTAAGAATAAGACGACTCTTCAGACGATTTCTGAGGTCCTTCTACCGCCAGCCCACCTTTTTTGCCTTTTTTCCTTTTCGCCTTAGTAGGTTCTTTTTCCGCTACTGGCGTTTCATCTACTTCTGGAGCCTCCTCTTTAGCAAAATGCTTTTTAATGAAATCTTGATCCTCTTCTGAAAGTGCTGAAAGTGGCACTTTCCCTTCCTTCCCACTACTACGGCGAAGCATCACCACCCCATCCTCAAACGTCATTGCTTTAGCTCGAATCTTCTGCCCTTTAGCAGACTCCCAGTCTCGGAGCTCAGTAGGCTCAGCAGCTATAAGAGATTGGCTTAAAACAGAAAAAAACAAAATTGAGGATACGTATTTAGTCATCATGGTTACAAGGCTTACTTTCTTACTATCATTACATGAACTATCTGAAGTCGTGAATCAAGCCTGTATCATAGGTTTTTCCTTTATTCCTCTAACCTAAATTGTAATTTTATACATTGAGCCAGTAAAGGCACCCTCTGGGTAGCTTCTTCCTATTCAATCTCTCGTCATTTACAGCCTGTCTATGATGACAGTCTCTAGCTAGAAATATGAAAATTATTGAGCTTCAGGAAGAATCAGGAGAGATTTTCACGCGTCTGCTTTGGGCTACTAAAATGGTTAGATTTAGAATAAGGGTTTTGGAACTTTAGGGGGATTATTTAGATAATTGCGATTTGAGAGAATTCGTTCTTATTAATCCACTGCGTCCAAGAAGGTCTCTACGAAGCTTTTGAGCTTATCAATAATGCGTAGGGCTACTGATTTCCGTTCTTTAAGCTTAGGTTTGTGATCGGGGTTAATAATTTTGATCACGTCATCACTCATTGGAGGTTTTTGGGTGAAGAGGTAATCACCTAGGAT
>JALZVA010000035.1 GCA_023301335.1 Akkermansiaceae bacterium | reverse complement strand
AAACTACTCTTTTTGGCAGGGCTTTATCTCATAAGGTTAGTTCTATCCAATGGGCAGGTAGAGTCGATGAAAACAGGGATTGATATGCATTACATCTTATAACTCAATTTCATTGCTTTTGTGGTTGAAAACAACATTATGAAATATCTGTCGCCTCCGTCTAATAATTATTACTTAGAAGGTTGAATCTGGCCTTCGTTGAACCTACTTTTTTCTCATTGTTTTGATTTGGGTATACCAAATCTACAGTAATTCGCTGGCTAATTTTTTGGAGTCAGGGCCACTACACCCGCTCATTACTCGAAATGACAAAACCTATAGGTTCACAAAACCTAGTGAATAGAAAACCGTTCTAGAATTTTTCTCTGGACGTACATTAACATCTCATCAGACTCATAGACTAAATATCTAGGATGGAACACCACTCGTTTATAGACTGCTCACGCTTAGCAAAGCGTATCTCCGTATCTGGTCTCACTGGTATTGACCGTGTAGCCCAAGCCTATGTTAACTGGTTGGCTACACAGCCCATACCATCTCATTTTATCAAGCACTCTCCTACTGAAATCTCTCTCTTTAGTAAGGATGAAGCTCTGGCTATCCATAAACAGATTGAACAGCCAACTACCCATAAGGCTCTCAAATCAACCTTACAAACATGGAGAAAGCTACCAAAGCATGTAAGTTCAAAAAAATTAAAAAAACAACTCTCAGGGCATAAGGAAACGCTAGATAAATTAGACTACCAGCAATTAAATAATCTTACCCCCTCGGCCTATCCAAACAGATTTAAAACCAGTAAAAAACTCACTAAAACTCTCGCTGCTCAAAAAGGTATCTACTTTAATATTTGTCACAGTACACTTACTCATAAAAGCTACTTAGATTACCTTTCGCAATTTAAGCAGCTCAAAAAAATATTTTTCTTTCACGATACCATCCCCTTGGATTTCCCGGAATACTGTCGCGGATTAGAAGATGCTAAACATAAACTGCGTCTCATTCATCTCTTCGAACATGCAGATCATATCATTACTAATTCAGAATACACATCAGTTCAATTAGAATACTGGAGGAACAAACTCTCTCTTCCTCCCAAACCCATTACCCCAATACATATTGGTGTTAACACTAAATATTCAAATACTACGCCCTCCACGACAACGCAGCCCTACTTCGTTATTCTGGGGACAATCGAGCCTAGAAAAAATCATCGGCTACTCATTGATATATGGAAATCATTTATCGAAACCCTTCCTCCTGAAAAAATTCCGCAACTCAAAATCATCGGAAAAAGAGGTTGGGAAATTGAAGAGCTATGTAGAATTTTAGATAGAAAAAAAGATCTCAAACCCTACATAAAAGAGTACCATGATCTTTCTGATATAGAGCTATGGCCCATACTTAAGGGTTCTCAAGCACTTCTCTTTCCGTCCTTCGTTGAAGGATGGGGGATGCCATTAGTGGAAGCACTTTCGATCAAAGTTCCTGCTATCTGCTCAGATATTCCCTCTCTACGCGAAGCTGGCCAAAATCTACCATGCTATATCAACACGCTTAAAGGAGATGAATGGGCCTCTACTATTTTAGACTACGCCTCAAACCACTCTTCTTCCAGAGAACAACAAATTACTCGTCTCAATCACTTCATGCCCCCAACCTGGGAAGAGCATTTCAAAGAAGTAGATAATATTATTTTTTCTCTACTAGAATAGTCAATATTGGGGAAATTTGATACTTTCTTCTGATCTCTCATCCCACGAATACAGCTTTTTACGCCCCTGTGTTACGGAAGCGTAAAAATGATCCGTTCTTAGAACAGCAGTATATCAATCTCACTTAGCGGATAATCATTCCAGCCCCAACGGTTTCATTCGTATTAGGGTCAATCAGGATGAATGAGCCAGTGCTTCTATTTCGCTTATACGTGTCGTAGATCAGAGGTGCGGAGGTGCGCAGTGAGATACGGCCGATATCGTTTAGATTGAATGTGCTGTCATTTTCTACTCGGTGGAGCGTATTCACATCCACCTTGTAGTTGATTTTCTGTACCATTGCCTTGGTCTCGTTTGAGGTATGGCGAACGATGAATTTAGAGCGTGGGGTGGGAGATACTTTTTCAGAAAACCAGCATACCATGGCTTCGATATCCTGTCCCACTTTAGGTGGGCTATTCTCCTTAACGATCATGTTTCCTCTAGAGATATCAATCTCGTCTTCTAGGGTTAGCGTCACAGAGAGCGGGCTGAAGGCTTCTTCTAGTTCCTTTTCTCCAGAATAAATGGCTTTGACCTTCGTGGTAAATCCTGAGGGCAGGACCTTAATCTCATCTCCTGGCTTGAATACGCCTCCTGCAATACGACCGGCATAGCCTCGGAAGTCATGAAACTCATCAGACTGAGGGCGGGTAACCCACTGCACAGGGAAGCGGGCTTCCACATGGTTTTCTTGGTTCCCGATATAAACTGTTTCTAGATGGTAGAGAAGTGAGGGCCCTTGATACCATGGAGTTTGATCAGATTTATCCACGACATTGTCTCCCTTGAGAGCAGAGATCGGGATGAAGGTGATGTCCACCACATTATCAAGACGGGAGGCGAATTCCTTATAGGACTCTACAATCTTATCAAATGCCTCTTCGCTGTAATCAACTAAGTCCATCTTGTTTACCGCGATGACGAGATGCTGGATACGTAGTAAAGATGCGATGAAAGAGTGACGCATGGTCTGCTCAACCACTCCGTGACGCGCATCCACAAGGATGATGGCAAGGTTCGCCGTGGAAGCTCCTGTCACCATGTTTCTGGTGTACTGGATGTGTCCCGGGGTGTCAGCGATGATAAATTTACGCTTCGGGGTGGCAAAGTAGCGGTAGGCTACATCAATGGTGATTCCTTGCTCACGCTCTGCCTTGAGTCCGTCGGTAAGGAGGGCAAGGTTGACGTGCTCATCTCCACGCTGCTCAGAGGAGCGCTCGATGGCTTCGATTTGATCATCGAAGGTGTTTTTAGAATCGTAAAGAAGGCGTCCAATCAATGTGGATTTCCCATCATCTACGCTCCCTGCAGTAGTGAAGCGGAGGAGATCCATGTCGAGGTAGCCGGCGGTTGAGTTTTCGCTCATGATATTTAAAATAGGTAAGTAGTTAGGTTGAAAAGTGGTGTGTATGAAATCGGAAAGGGCCTAAAAGTACCCTTCTTTCTTACGATCTTCCATAGAGGTTTCTGAGCGCTTATCATCTGCACGGTTACCGCGTTCAGTTTCTCTGGCTGCGGCGACTTCTTCGATGATCTTATCGATATCGTCTGCGTCAGAAAGAACGGCACCTGTGATGGTGGCGTCACCCATGGTGCGGAATCGCGTCTTGAGGACTTCGACTTTTTCGCCTTCGCGGGGCTGCACGAGTTCGTTGACTTCTAGATAAGTGCCACCGCGTTGGATGACTTCTCTTTCTCTGGCGAAGTATAAGCTAGGGAGTTCGATTTCTTCTGCTTTGAGGTACTGCCAGACATCCATTTCTGTCCAGTTAGAGATAGGGAAGAAGCGGAAGTGTTCTCCGTGGTTTTTTCTGCCATTGAAGATGTTCCAGAGTTCAGGGCGTTGGTTTTGAGGTTGCCATTCGCCGAAGTCATTTCTGTGAGAGAAGAAACGCTCTTTAGCACGCGCCTTTTCTTCATCACGTCTACCACCGCCACCAGCGGCATCAAACTGATGCTCTTCAATGGTGTCTAGGAGAGTGACTGTTTGGAGGGCATTGCGTGAAGCATTAAGGCCGGTTTCTTCCACGACGCGTCCTTCATCGATAGATGTTTGGACACTTCCCACGACTAAGCGAGCACGGTACTTTTCCACAAAGGCGTCACGGAAGGTGAGGCACTCTGCAAAGTTATGGCCTGTATCCACATGCACTAATGGGAAGGGGATGCGGGCCGGATAAAAAGCCTTATAGGCGAGGTGGGCCATGACGATGGAGTCCTTACCCCCTGAAAAAAGCAGGGCAGGATTGTTGAACTGCGCAGCAGCTTCACGAAGCACAAAGATGGCTTCTGATTCAAGCTGCTGAAGGTGATTAAGTGAGTAATTTGACATATCTCAATAGGATGTAGGTTTAATTAGAAATTTTCGGGGTGATGTGTTGGTAGAGTTGGTCTACGCAGGTTTCGAGAGTTGAGCTTTCTGTATCGAGGACGAGGTCCGCATGTTGTGGAACTTCAAAGTTAGATGTCGTTCCTGTAAAATGTTCAATTTTACCTTCTCGTTGTTTAGCGTAGAGGCCTTTGACATCGCGCTGCTGGCAAGTTTCAAAGGAGGCGTGCACATAACATTCTGTATAGTCCTCTCCCACAATGTTTCGGACGATTTCACGAAATCGCTCCTGTGGGGTGATGAGAGAGACGAGGACGATGGCGCCATTATTGAGAAATAGCTTAGCGATTTCACTGGCTCTGCGGATATTCTCTTCCCGATCTTCGTCAGAGAACCCTAATCCCGCATTGATTCCAGAGCGCAGGTTGTCTCCATCCAGAAGGGTGACAAATTTCCCTTCCGCATGTAGCCTCCGCTCCATGGCATTAGCAATCGTCGACTTTCCTGAGCCTGACATACCAATCAACCAGACGACAGTGCCTTTCTGCTGAAGTAGGGCTTCCTTGTCCGATCTTTGCAGCTGTCTAGAGAACTCTGGGTGGATGTTTGTGCTTGGATTATCCATCTACAGCGAAAGTGATAAATTTTCTTGGCTATGTTACAAGAAAAACATGACTTGAATACACACAAATTTAGCTATCGTAAATACTTAAGCTATGCATAACACGTTAATTCAGGATAAAAATTATTCTATAGCATTTCACCCACCAATACGAGGATGCTGTCGCCTTGGCTGTAAGTTTCATTTTTTACTTATCCATGCCCCATTGGGCAGGTTTGTAGATCCTCTGCTGGACCAAAGAATTCGTAGTGTACCTTCGTGCGCTCGTGCTTGAGCTCAGCTAGGAAGGTCAGCATCTGGGTCATCATGATCTTAGGGCCACAGAAGTAAACCTCGCTGCTAGGGCTAAGAAACTGGCCTATGAAGTCGCTATCAAATAAGCCTAAACTATCTGGTTGATCATCTGGTAAGGGCGCGCTGTATTTTATATGCACGTTCACATTGGGATAATTCCTTGCTACCTCCATCACTTCCTCCTTCATAGCGTGTGTCTCAGAGTTCAGAGCACCATGGATGAAGTGCACAGGAATGCCCTCCCCGGCTACTGCATGAAGCATAGAGAGTATCGGTGTGATCCCTATCCCTCCTGAAACTAAAAGGAGCGGTGTCTTATTTTCCTTCAGCTTTGTAATTTCTGCCTCATCTATCGTGAATTCTCCAGATGGAGCTGCGATTTCGAGCTCATCGCCGATCTCGCACTGCTCATGTAAGTAATGAGAGACATAGCCAGAGGCTTGATCTGCATGGGATGCCTCTTCTCTTTTCACACTCACTCTTAAGTATTCATTATTCCCATAATGAGATAATGAATAGTTTCTCATCGTGGTTGTACCATCCGCACTAGGCACTCTCACTGTGATATACTGCCCTGCTGTGAAACTAGGCACTTCTCCCGCGTCTTTTGGTTTCAGGTAGAATGAACTTACATGTGAGGATTCTTTCACTTTATTATCGATCGTAAATTTCTGAAACCCATTCCATGCTTGAGTTCCGTATAGGCCCTCTTCGTGCTTAATTAACACATCCGCTAGAAAACCATACGCTTCTGCCCAGGCATCTAAGATTTCCTTCGGAGCGGGATTAAGTAATTCATCAATAGAGGCCAACAAGTGTTCCCCTACAACGGGGTAGTGCTCTGGCTGCACGCCTAAGGAAACATGCTTATGCCCGATCAGAGAAACGGCTTCTGAGAGATTTTCCGGAGTTTCTATGTTTTGAGCAAAAGCACAAACAGACGCTGCTAACGCTCCCTGCTGGCTCCCAGAAGCTTGATTTGCCGTATTAAAATACACTTTTACTTCAGGATGGTGCTCAAACAAACGCTTGTAAAAATGGCGGGTTAAGGTTTCTCCATTCTCTTTCAGAAAGGGAATAGTCGCCTTCACTGTGTCTATTGTTTGTTGGCTTAGTTTCATTATTATGAAACAGGTATTATAAATACCTGTTTACGTCAACCCTTAAAAGTGGCATCTTAAATACCACTTTATGAAATTAACTTCTGCATCTGATTTTAGCTTTCGACTCCTTATTTATGTTGGGCTGAACCACCCAAGGATGGTGACGGTCACTGAGGTCGCAGAAGCGTATGAACTCTCCCACCATCACCTCTCTAAGCTGAGTAAGATCCTCATCAAAAATGGCCTGCTTGAAGCTAAAAGAGGTAGAGATGGCGGAATAAGGCTGGCTCTCGCCCCTGATCAAATATCTCTCGGTAAAGTAGTCAGACTCATAGAGCCTGCAAAAACCTTAGTCGATTGCCAAACAGGGAAAGGAGGCTGCTGTAAAATTTTACCAGCTTGTAAACTCGTTGGCATCCTCGCGGAGGCCCGAAGTGCTTTCTTCACCGTGATGGATAGCTACAGCTTAGCCGATCTCATCGCAGACCCGAACACAGCTCAATCGCTAAAAGAGATCTTTTCCTCGGAGTAATACTTTATCCATTATCAATGGAAGAGAAACTAACATTCTGCCAGTGCGCAGCATCTAGCCCTATTTCTTCAGTTGCTTCTTTTTCAACCACCCATCTAGGAAGAATGGGAGCAGAGGAATAAGGGCGGCTAAGCCTACTTTTACACAATCTTGAAAAGAGAGTTTTGAGCGCAGAAGGGCGAGCGCTAAGAAGATGCAGAGAGCAATGAAAAATACTCCATGAATTGGCCCTACGATAGAAACTGGTGTTGGATTTTCCCAGACGTATTTCATCGGCATCGCGTAGCCCGCTAAAACTAAAAACGAAACGGCGTCCAAGAGAGAACTCACTCTCACACTTTTTATCTCCCACATCATGATACCATTAAAACAATAATTTTAGATACATAGAAAAAATTACCGATCCCCACCAAGGACGAAGAAGAGAATTTCCCTAAGCCCTCTCGCTGCTTGCTCAATCTCTGACACATCTGATTCTGTGTAGGATCTAGATTTGTCTAACACCGCATGATGGATATTAGCCGCACCGTAGTGCATGACTCGCGATTCTTTCATCAGCTCTTGTCCCCAGGCGATGTCTCCATCAGTGACACTCCAAGTGCCCTCTTGCCTATTTTTTTTACCTTCCTCCGCACTGTAATGCCCGAGAAAGAATACTCCTATATTTTTCTCAGCAGGCCCTTTGCAATGGGCGTTAATCCACTCCACCTGCTGCCCCATAGGCTGTTGCTTAGGAAGAAAGACAAAGCGGAGTGTGTAGTCTAGCTCTACCCCCGCAAGAGACTTCGCGGTGGTAATCATGAGGGCTATTTTTGAGGCATTCCCCAATGATTGCCTCCCATCATACGAGGTCGCTAAATAAAAGACTTTTTCTGGCTCTGCAGCCGCTACATCTACCCAACTACTCTTCCAAACAAGACCCGCAGCTTCAAATGCTGACTTATCTTCACCATTGAGTAACATTGAGTTGTTCGTCTGTAACTCACCTGTGATATTTTTTTCAACTAATTTAAGTGTTTCAATCCCCTCTTCCGTCTCGTACGTCCTATCCCCAAAATGAACCGCGTAGTTCGTCATGATCTGGTGGATTTCATCACTAGAAATCTTTTTAGAAGCTCGATGCACCAGTTCTTTTTTCTTATTAAAGCCAAAGTACAGCCCGTATGCTGTTCCAGCGAAAATCCCTAAGGGAAGTAACACTAACATCCAAACCACTAAGCTATTGAGCTTCGGTTTACTCAGCTCCTCAGGGAGGCCATCTCCATATGCATGCTTCTCACTCATCAGTTCAGTAAGACTAGCACCTCATTCGCAGCACGAGAGTTCACCCCAGGTGTGCCCATCGTAGCAGCTGTATCTAATAGCCTCTGCTGCACAGTCTCACGATGTTCTGCATCTTTTAAGAAAAGCTCTAATGAGCGCTCTATATGGCAAGGGTCAGCATCCCCTTGAATAAACTCTTCGACGATTTCCTCCTGGGCTAAAATATTGATCAAGCCAATATGCTTAATCTTCACTAACAAGCGGGCTGCTAGATAGGTCGGGAATGACACCTTATAGACTAAACAATAGGGTAGACCTAACCATGCGGCTTCTAGTGTGGCAGTACCACTTGCGATCACTCCCGCATGGGCTTTCCGCATCAATTCATGGCTCCCCCCTTCAGTGATATCGATTAACTCCTCTACCGGTAAATTTGCCTCATCGAGCATCTCCTGCATTTTCTCTCTCAGTACAGGAGTCGCTGCAGGAGCACTAAATCTTAACTCTGGATGGCGATGGTAGAGACGAATCGCCGCATCAATCATGATGGGGAAAAGTTTACTAACCTCACGCTTTCTACTCCCAGGGAAGAGGCCTAATACATGCTCCTCCCGCCCCTTGATCGTGCCCATTTCTCCCAGCTGATCCACCAATGGATTCCCTACATACACTGCATCTAGGCCGACTTCTTCGTA
>JALZVA010000034.1 GCA_023301335.1 Akkermansiaceae bacterium | reverse complement strand
TGAACATCACCCTAAAAAATACAGGGAATCAGACGATCAGTTTAAAAAATTACGCCGTGTCCACAGGGATCTCAGCACCTTTGTTTGAGGATGAACGCCCTGACTTGTGTAAGTGGTTTTTCTACCAAGATGATGATTATAAAAGCGGATCTGCAAGCCCGTTTAAAGATGGCTGGCTCTGGGGTAAAGGTGTGGCGATTGATACACATGCAGTGCAGAATCTAGAGTATGTAGGTGTGTCGAATCAGTTCTACACCACATTAGTGACTCCTACGGAAAGTAGTAGAGGGCAAAAAATCTGGGTGGATGACGTGATGGTGCGCTTAGGCAGTGCTGAAGAAGATCTAAGAAGTTACTTCGTGGCTCTAGGCTTCCCAGATCACGATCTGATCGAAGGTGCTGCTACAGCGGTGAAATACGATTTCTATATCGGCCCAAGGAAGCAATCTGAAGTGTTCAAGCTAGGCCAGAATACCGATGAGTCGATGAGTTACGGTTGGTTCGGTTTTGGTGCACCGTGGGCAAATGTGGCACTGAACTGGATTCATGACATCGCGGCAGAGAAAATTCACGAGCCGTGGTCCTGGGGGATTGCGATTGTGGTCTTAACCATCCTTATCCGAATCGTCATTTGGCCTCTACATAATAAATCAACCCGCACGATGAAGCGGATGAGTAAGCTCCAACCAATGATGAAGGAGATCCGTGAAAAGCACGGGGATAAGCCTCAGGTTGTGCAGCAAGAAACGCTAAAACTGTATAAAAAATATAAGGTGAACCCGATGGGAGGGTGTCTCCCGATGCTAGTTCAGATGCCGATCTTCTTTGCGGTGTTTGGTATGTTGACTAACGCGGTAGAGCTTAGAGGAGAAGGCTTTCTCTGGGTAAAAGACCTTTCTCAGCAAGAAAATCTCTTCACTATCCCTCTTCTAGGTCTCCCATTTAATGCTCTTCCGATCACGATGGCGGGCACGATGCTTCTACAGATGAGAATGACGCCACAGAGTGGAGATAAGATGCAGCGCCGCATCTTTATGTTTCTTCCGATCGTTTTCTTCCTCTTCTGTTATAGTTATGCATCTGCATTAGCTCTTTATTGGACAGTGCAGAACATTGTCTCTATTGGCCAAACTTGGTTAATGCAGAGAATGCCTGAGCCTGAGCTGGAAGAAATCACGGTCAAGGACAGTGAAGACGGAAAGCCTAGGAAGAAAAGCTGGATGGAAAAAATGGCGGAGAAGGTGGAGCAAGCACAAAAAGACCGCGAAGCTGCGATGGAAGCCAAGACTGGCCGCCCCTCCCCTAAAGCAAAAGCGCAGCCTAAACTTCCAAGTCAGACACCTGCAAAGGAGAAAAAACGTGGTCCAAAGACCGGTGGGTAAATCTATTGATCGTTAACTTCTAAGGTATGAACACATCACTGAAAATCGCAGATAAAGAATTCAGCTCACGCTTGATGCTAGGCACGGGTAAGTTTGCTTCGAATACTTGTATGAGTGATGCACTAGCATCCTCTGGCACAGAGATTGTGACAGTGGCATTAAGAAGAGCTGACCTCACAGGGAAAGAAGACCCTTATGCGAATATTCTTAAATTCATTGATGCGGAGAAATACCTTCTGCTGCCTAACACGAGTGGGGCAATGAACGCTGAGGAAGCCGTAAGGCTAGCTAGACTGGCAGAAGCTGCGGGTTTACCGAAGTGGATTAAGTTAGAAATCCACCCTGACCCGACCTACCTTCTACCGGATCCGATCGAAACGCTGAAAGCGGCTGAGATACTAGTGAAAGAGGGATTCACTGTATTACCTTATATCAATGCTGATCCTGTTTTAGCAAAACGTTTACAAGAAGTGGGGACGGCGACAGTGATGCCCTTGGGCTCGCCCATCGGAACGAATCTCGGAGTCTCTACACGTGAGCAAATTAAGATCATTGTAGATCAAGCTATCGTCCCAGTCGTTGTGGATGCGGGTCTTGGTGCTCCAAGCCATGCTGCTGAAGCGATGGAGCTGGGTGCAGATGCAGTGTTAGTCAATACTGCGATTGCGATAGCAAAAGACCCTGTAAGAATGGGAGAGGCGTTTAAACTAGCAGTGGATGCTGGTAGAGCGGCCTACGAAATAGGAGGAGGTAGCTCTCCGCAAAGCTCACTTGAAGCCTCTGCAACGAGCCCGCTTACTGCCTTTTTATCGGAATAGGTATCCTGATGGTTTCAATTAGGAACTGGCTTCTTATACAGCTAATATGGGAGCACAAAAAAACCCTACTGGCTAACATAACCAGTAGAGTCGAGAGTTGTTCTATTGTTTAAATTAAGCTTCCTTAAGAAGTTTCTTAATTTTGCTAAGTGTTGTTTTACTTAACTTACCGTTTACTTTTCTAGAGCTATCAACGGTATCTTTGATTTCTTCAAGTGCTGCTTCTGCTGCCTTAAGCGCTTTTCTTTCACTACCGTATTTTTTATCAGAAAAATATTTGGTGAAAGTCGAGCCTGCACGACTGATATTCATTCTCCATCCTTGGAATGAAGTCGTTTCATATGTGAAGCGTGTTAGGTTCTTTCGAGATTTCATAGTTTTATGTTAGTTTTTTTTGAGAGCGACCTTTTCGGAGGCTCTTTGTTAACTATAAAACAATATTATATCTAGTCCAAGAGATTTCAGATAAAAAATCTTTTTTTTTTACATTTAATAACAATTTTTAATCAATTTTAACATTATTATGTAAAAAAACGACTTTTTGTAAGGTGTTGTATGATAGTTGTATAGCTTTCTGTTGGGGATTTTCAGAGGGCGCTATACGGTCAAACTGTTATTTTTGGATGAAGTTCACGGTGGTCGCCATTACGAATAGTGATATCTTTGGTATCCATCATTTCTAAGAGAGGGATGAGTACTTTACGGCTAGTTTCTAGGTGCTGGCGAATGTCGCTGGAGGTTGCGGGGCCTTGGGTGCGGATGACTTCGATGACTGTTTGTATAGCATTTTGACAGTGCTCGCTATGGATAACAGCTTTGGGAGAGAGCTCTACAAAGGTGCCATTTTTGACGAGGAACTTAAGCACCTGTTCTTTGTCTGAAGAATCGATGAAATCTACGAGTATAGGAGGGTTAAGTCCGGCGGTGAGAAGTGTTTGGGAGAGAGAATCTGCTAGAGATTGAAGATTTGCAGGGAGCTCAAGGATATGTTCCTCATGAGCGATGCCGAGTTCTTTACGCACAAATCCTGAGGTGTAGAGACCTTCTTCAATAACCGTTTGAATGTCTTCTTCATAGTTACGCTTTGAGAGAGCGTGCCTCCATTGCTCTATAGGCATCACAGTGGCGTCTGGCTGTGCACGGTGGTAGGTTTTGACGATATCTCCGCTTTCTTGAATAACAGAATGCCACCATTGCTTATCAAGTAAGAAGCCTTCTTTCTTCACAGCTTTTTTTTCACTATGAAGTTTACTGGCGGCCTGCTGGATAGCGGAGTCACTGAAGGGGGAGTTTCTGATAGGTTTATTTTCTGAGATATAGCCTTTGGATTGGAGCTCGTCTAGCAGAAGAGTGCGGGCGGAGCCTAACGCCTGAAGGCGCGTTTCTAACTGGGCGGCACGTTCGGGGGTGCGGAACTGTCGTGGTTCGGCAAGTGGGTTTAAAATTTTTCCTCCAGCAAGCGTGCCTTGTTGTCCCCCATCACGCAGCACAAAGGGATCTCCGATGGAACAGGCGATAGGGTGCTCTAGTCTGAGTTGAGCAAAGCAATGTTCTGAAGGTTTTAAGATGGTGGAGTGGTTTAAAATAACGCGGGCTTTAATCCTATCAGAACCAATGTGGAGGAGAACGGATTCGGTGTTTTTTAGCGGGCGGGCAGTAGCAGACTGTCCCGGGATTCCACGTTCAAGGCGTTCAAGATAGACATCCAAGTGGTCGGATAGGTGCAGCCCTTCTGGGGCGATGAGGCAACCGCGTCTAGCACCAGGTTTCCCGCGTTGATCAACAGCAAGATCGGAGAGGTTAAGCCCTACGCGACTCCCTGGGGTAGCTGTATCTGAGGTGGAGCTATGCATCTGAATATGGCGAAT
>JALZVA010000033.1 GCA_023301335.1 Akkermansiaceae bacterium | reverse complement strand
TACTTTCCCATTCTCTATGACTTATAGAGCACTTCCCGTGCCTACTACAAGCCACGATATGCACAGGTGTTTAGCAGAAAATTTTCATACAGGAAAAAACCTATATTTACCTTTGTACTTTTCCCAAATCATGAAATTCTGGGCAAATATTTAGAAATCTAATCTTCCAAAATACTTCTTAGCACCAATCCTTAAGCCTGCTAAACTATGAATACAGCTTACTTTAACCCAAAAAAAATTACCCCAAATCTTTAAAATCTGCAAAAAGACCACAACTAAAGGCTTCCTTCAGAATAACTCTATCCCTTTTTCTCTGAGCTTCCCTACTCTTAGCCATTAGGCGTTGAACACATTTTTCATGTCTAATATCGCATTTGTATCAACAATTGTATAATAGGTCTGTCCCGAATGGCACCTAGTATCTACAGGTCTGGCACCTAGTATCTACTTAAGCCCTCTAGGTATACTCGCCAGTGCCTCCGTAGCTGAAGGGCGGTCTTGAGGGTTCACAGAGATGAGGGGCTTTAACCAATCTCCCCATTCAGAAGCGATTTTTTTGTTTGCTTCATTCAAGGGTATCAAATTACCAGCTTGGTGCCCAGCTTGGCAATCTTGCCATGGAAGTCCAGCAAATGGATGACCTCCAACTCCGTTATAAAGGAACAGCTGCCCGAACATGTAGATGTCCGATAAAAATGGCGTAGCATGCTTATCAAACATCTCTGGAGCCATAAAGGTATAATCATCTGAGGAATACACCTCATCATTCATCAAAGACGAGGCAAACTGTAAACCTATATCATTAATTTTATAATGATTCGTGCCTCCAGATTGATCTACTTTAACGGAGTTATGCCTCACTGCCGCGTGTTGAAGCTTCTTACCATGTAAATAGCACAGTCCTTCTAACACCTGTGTCACCATTTCTTCAAATAAGGTATTATTCATCCCCTCAGGGAAGACATCCGTGATGACTTTCAGATGGTGCGGTTCTGTGATTAAAAAAGGACCATCTTCATCACTACCACTCTCAAACACTCTGGTGATATGTTTATTCTCTAGTGAGGTCAGTTGCGTCCCCAAGCGATTAAACATTTCTAACCAAGGGCGATCATCATCATTTTCTTCTATGTAAAAAAAACGACGAATGTGTAGCTCTCTGCCCGTTTCACATTCAACGGCGAGATAATCACTATACTCCTCTGATTTATACACCAGACGTTTTAGATCGTAAGGACTCTTACTCAAAATTAATAGTTTATAAGATGGGAAACACTAGAAGTATCCTCCGATCGAGGCAACTAGAAATCGGAAATTTTTCTATTTTTTATCCTCATTCAATTAGCCCTCCGCTTCAGAAGGCTTAACTGCTACGGCTAATAAGGTCTGAAAAAAAGGAGGCTCAGACTCTTTATCCACTACGGATGCTTCGATACAGCTATACCCGGTGTTATTGAGCATTTCAATCAGCTCTACCTCTGAAAAACCTAGCCAAGTATCAAAGTAAAGTTCCCTTGCTTGCTCAAATTGGTGCTTAAGAAGGTCTAAAACGATCAAGACTCCACCTGGTTTTAAGCTCCTGTATGCGGCAGCAAGAGCCTCCTCAGGGTTTGCTGCGTGGTGAAGTGCTTGACTAAAGACCGCGAGATCAACCGAAGCAGGATCGAGCGGTGGAGCTTCAATATCCCCGAGGCGATACTCTAAATTATCCAACTGGTGCTGCTTCGCTAAATCAGCCCCGAATTCTACCATCTTGGCAGAGTTATCGATCGCTATCACCTTCTTGGCACGTTGTGCTAGTAGCTGAGACAAGGTTCCTTCCCCCGCCCCAAAATCCGCAACCACTTCATAATTAAGCACCTTCAGCAGTGCCTCGGTAAGTCCTTTCCAGGATCTCCCAGGAACGTAACGCTTTCCAAATTTTCCCGCAAGGTCATCAAAATAAGCCTTCGCCTTATCTTTACGCTTCGCTACCACGTGCCGTAAACTCTTTAAATCTTGCTCATTTTCAGGAACCTCTGCGGATAAATCGACACATATTTTACGGATTTTAGCATCTCCTAGACCTACATAAAGATTACTTTTCCCTACTTTTCTGTCCTCCGCCAAGCCGCCAGACTTAAGCTTTGCAAGCTGCGTAGAAATCCTACTCTGCCCCATTCCTAGAATCTCCTGTAGTTCTAATACACTGAGTTCTTCACACAAAATAAGAAGAAACACACGCAATCGCGTGGGATCTGACAACAGTTTCAATGAATTCA
The DNA here is from genome assembly GCA_023301335.1 of Akkermansiaceae bacterium. Taxonomy (GTDB): domain Bacteria; phylum Verrucomicrobiota; class Verrucomicrobiia; order Verrucomicrobiales; family Akkermansiaceae; genus Rubritalea. The sequence goes on along the minus strand of JALZVA010000033.1, from coordinate 2,141 downwards.
AGATTGACGGCATAAGGTTTTTGGTTTACATCAACGTATCTAGATTCGTTGATACGAAATTTTATTATGAACCGTCAAATGATATTTTCCTCTGAGTCAGTGACAGAGGGCCACCCTGACAAGGTCTGTGACACCGTCTCAGACGCCATCCTCGACGCTTGCCTTGAGCAAGACATCAACTCACGCGTTGCCTGTGAGACATTTGTGAAAGATAACATCATCGGCCTCGCCGGAGAGATCACCACACATGCAGACTTCGATGCACGCGCAATCGTCGAGAAAGCCATCCGTGACATCGGCTACACAGACCCAGCCTGTAAGTTTAATGCAGATAGTTTTTTCTTCATGAACCTCATCGGTCAGCAGTCTCCAGACATCGCCCAAGGGGTAGATGCAGAAGCTGCGGACAATAAAGACACCCAGGAACAAGGCGCAGGAGACCAAGGAATCATGTTTGGTTACGCCTGTAACGAGACAAAAGAGCTCATGCCAGCGCCAATTTCATGGTCGCACAAGATCGGCCGTGAACTCACCTCACTAAGGAAGTCAGGACAGCACCAGTGGCTCCGCCCAGACTCTAAGACACAGGTTTCTATGGAATACATCGACGGAAAGCCCACTCGCGTGACAGCTGTGGTCGTATCCACCATGCACTCCGCAGACATCACTACTCCAGAGATTCGTGAAATTCTTCAAAAAGACCTCATCGAGCGTGTCATCCCAGCCAACCTCCTCACCGAGGACACTGAGATGCTCATCAACCCAACAGGGATCTTCGTCATTGGCGGACCTGAAGGAGATGCAGGACTCACAGGAAGAAAAATCATCGTCGATACCTACGGTGGCATGGGCCGCCATGGTGGTGGAGCGTTTTCAGGAAAAGACCCTTCAAAAGTCGATAGATCCGCAGCCTACATGTGCCGCTGGGTTGCCAAGAACATCGTCGCCGCTGGCCTAGCCGAGCGTGCGGAACTTCAGGTCGCCTACGCGATCGGTCATCCACAGCCCGTTTCTATCAGTGTGAATACTTTTGGGACTGGAACTGTAGACGAACTCGTCATCGAAAATGCCGTGCGTGAAGTCTTCTCATTCAAACCAGCAGACATCGTGTCACAGCTTAACCTCCTCCGCCCTATTTATAAACAGACCACTAACTACGGTCACTTCGGTAGAGAAGATAACCTAGACGCACTCACTTGGGAAAAGACCGATAAAGTCGATGCCCTAAAAGCGGCACTCTAACATCCTCACCTAACTCTTCATCCATTACTAACAGTAACAACCAAAACCATTGCTATGAGCGCAACATTAGAAAATAATACAGATTATAAAATCGCAGACATCAGCCTCGCCGATTGGGGCCGTAAAGAAATCGAAGTCGCAGAGCACGAAATGCCTGGGCTTATGTCTATCCGTAAGAAGTACGCAGCGGATAAGCCACTCGCAGGAGTCCGTATCATGGGATCTCTCCACATGACCATCCAGACAGCAGTGCTCATTGAGACACTCGTAGATCTCGGAGCAGACGTCCGCTGGTGTTCATGTAACATCTTCTCTACACAGGATCACGCAGCAGCAGCGATGGCAGCAGCAGGTGTTCCCGTGTTTGCCTGGAAAGGTGAAACACTCGAAGAATACTGGGAATGTACACGCAGTGCACTTACCTTCCCAGGAGATAAAGGCCCACAACTTATCGTGGACGATGGTGGTGATGCCACACTCCTCATCCATAAAGGATATGATCTCGAAAATGGCTGCGACTGGGTGAACGGCCCAGCAGACAGCACAGAAGAACAGTGCATCAAAGACCTTCTTAAGAAGATTGCCACTGAGCAGCCTGGTTTCTGGGCCGGTGTTGTTGCTGACTGTAAGGGTGTTTCTGAAGAAACTACCACAGGCGTGCACAGACTTCATCAGATGGTTGAAAACGGGGAGCTTCTCTTCCCAGCCATCAACGTAAACGATTCTGTAACCAAATCAAAGTTCGATAACCTTTACGGCTGTCGTGAGTCACTCGTCGACGGTATCAAGCGCGCTACAGATCTCATGATCTCTGGTAAGCACGCTGTCGTATGTGGATTCGGAGATGTGGGTAAAGGTTCTGCTGCTGCTCTTAAAGCAATGGGCGCTATTGTTACCGT
>JALZVA010000032.1 GCA_023301335.1 Akkermansiaceae bacterium | reverse complement strand
GGGAGCTTCCTGAGCATACGTTCTCTATTTGGAATCAATATGCTGTGAATGAAAAGCTCAGCCTTGGACTAGGTCTTACTTATCAGGATGCTTCATTTGCGAATGATGATAATGAAGTTGAACTGCCAAGTTTTGTAAGAATAGATGCTTCAGCTGCATATCAGGTGTCAGACGCCCTTCAGGTGCAAGTCAATATTGAAAACCTCTTTGATAGAGACTATTTCCCTAACGCTCATACAAATAATAATATCACTGTGGGAGCACCTATTAACGCTACGTTTGGCGTTAAGTATAGTTTCTAAAATATTGTGTATTAACTAAGGTATTGTAATAAAAGGGGTGATGTTGAAAAACATTGCCCCTTTTATTTTCTAGACTCCAGAGGAGACTTAGTTACTCACTAAAATGATTTTTAATTTTAAGCACCAAGAGCTTACAAAATAAAAGAAAGATTATGCCTGCTGGTAGTATTCAGAAAGGTTGTAATTAAAGAGTAGGTCCCTGAGGCCGCTATAAAAAAAATAAAATAACGACCTCAGGGTGTTAAACAATCAAAACTAAAAAATTAACCTATATAACCGTAAAGATTAAGGTAGGAATTTTGAATTACCTAATTGTCTAACTTGCTTATGCTCTCTATTGCAAATAGTGTTATAGCATTTTCTGATAGATATGAGAGCATTATTTTACCTAAAAATTCATTTTTTGTTAAAATAATGTGAATATTTATAGTTGTATGTTCTCTATTATAATTAGTTGTGCATTTTTTTAAGATGAGAAAAAAACTGAAAAATAGTGGTGTGCAGTTAGATTAAACTAGGAATAGTCTCTTTTTATGAAAATTATGCGACATGGCATAAAAAGCTCGAAATTTAGCCTGTTATACGCGAAATAAGAGACATGAGTAAGGTTGAAAATAGAATATCCCAAAACGACTGGGATATTGAGCAGGCTCGTAATCTCTATGGGATTAACCGCTGGGGGAATGGTTATTATGATATTAATGAACAGGGAGAAGTAGTGGTGAACTTAAATGATGGAGATAAACTTACCCCGGTTTCCTTACATAGAATCATTCAGGAGAGTAAACAGAGAGGCCGGGATCTACCCTTGTTATTAAGGTTTCGTGATTTGTTAGGGAATCGAATTGAAAAGCTTCACAGTGTGTTTCAGGCTGCTATTGAAGCGACAGGATACCGAGGTTGCTACCGTGGGGTTTACCCGATTAAGGTGAACCAGCAGCAACAGGTGATTGAAGAGGTTACAGAGTTTGGTAGAAACTACCATTACGGCCTAGAGGCTGGATCAAAGCCAGAGCTGATTGCGGCCCTTGCTTACATGCACGACAGGGAAGCGTTCATCGTGTGTAATGGCTATAAGGATGACGAATTTATAGACCTTGCCCTCCGAGCGAAAAAAATGGGGCTTAGGGTAGTGATTATCATTGAGATGCCTGGAGAATTACCCGCTGTGATTGCCCGTGCAAAAGCTTTAGGCATTCGTCCTACTTTAGGTGTTAGATTCAGACTTTCTACGAAATCTGAGGGCCATTGGGCGGAATCAGGGGGAGATAGATCAGTGTTCGGCCTGAACTCCTCTCAGTTGATAGATGTAGTAGATTTATTAAAAAAAGAAGACTATCTGGATTGTCTCACATGCTTACATTATCACCAAGGTTCACAGCTACCGAATATTCGAACAATCAGAGAGGCCGCTACAGAGGCTGTTAGGGTGTATGTAAGCCTTGTTCAGGAAGGAGCTCCGATGGGGGTGTTAGATATGGGGGGAGGGCTTGCTGTGGATTACGGAGGCGGGCAGCAAAATGTGGCTTCCTCGTGTAACTATTCTCTTCAGGAATATGCTAGGGATCTAGTAGAGATTGTGCAGCAGCAGTGTGAGCTCGCAGAGGTGCCACATCCCGATATCGTGACGGAGTCGGGGAGAGCCATTGTCGCATATTATTCGGTCTTAGTGTTTAATATTTTGGATGTGACTTATTTTGAAAATAACGAACAGCCAGAAGCCCCTCCGGCTGATGCACATGAAATGCTTCATAATCTTTGGGAAGTTCAGGAGTTAATTGAGGCAAAGACTCTTCAAGAATGCTTTAATGATGCGATCTTTTACAGAGATCAAACGAGAGCATTATTTCGTCATGGAGTGATCAGTTTACGAGAGCGTTCTCTTGCCGAGAAGGCATACTGGTATGTATGCACACAGATAGCGATCGAATGCCGAAAGTTAGATCGAGTTCCCGAAGATTTACAAAATTTAGAATCCAACCTGATTGATTTCTATCACGCTAATTTTTCTGTATTTCAGTCTCTTCCTGACGCCTGGGCGATCGATCAGATTTTCCCGACGATGCCCCTGCATAAACTTGACGAAGAGCCCACTCGGCGTGCCATCCTTGCGGATATAACCTGTGATTGTGATGGAAAGATTGATCGTTTTATTGATGCAGAAGGCACGCAACCGTATTTACCCGTGCATGAGAAGAAACTGGGAGAAGAGTATAATATTGGCGCTTTTTTGGTGGGTGCCTATCAGGAAACCTTAGGTGATCTGCATAACTTATTAGGGGATACCCATGTGGTTTCTGTTTCACTAGAGGACGGGGAACTTGTTTTTACGAATGAGGTGGAAGGGGATTCGGTGGCAGATGTGCTTTCATATGTAGAGTATGATCCAAAGGATTTAGAAAAACGCTTTCGTAATTTTGCAGAATCTGCAGTAAGGAAGGGGAATATTACCGCTTCTGAGAGAAAAGAGATGATGCATGCTTTCCGTGAGGGGCTAAGCGGCTATACTTACTACGAAGCCTAACTTAAAGGAATATGCCAAAAGAACGAGCCGACAGTTTATTGATGTCCAGAGGACTATGTGATTCTAGGGAACAAGCAAAGCGCCTTATCTTAGCAGGGGAAGTGCTTTGTGGAACACAGGTGGTAGCGAAACCTTCTACGAAGGTTGACACTGAGTCAGAGCTACATGTTAAGCAGAGGCCTAAGTTTGTATCCCGAGCGGGGCTGAAAATTGAGGAAGCATTTAATGTGTTTGAAATAGATCTTACAGATTGGATTTGCCTAGATTGTGGATCATCTACAGGAGGATTTACAGACTGCATGCTCCAGCGTGGAGCTAGTAAAGTGCACGCCGTGGATGTGGGCACGAATCAGCTCGTGTGGAAGCTACGGAATGACTCTCGCGTGATCGTTAAGGAAAAATTTAATGCACGCTATATGGAGCTTGAGGATATTGGAGGTGAGCCTGTGGACATGTGCGTCACGGATGTATCCTTTATCTCTCTCACTAAAATTCTACCCTCTCTCTTTAAGGTTCTTAAAGAAGGAGGAGTGGTGGTATGCCTTATTAAGCCTCAGTTTGAACTTTCACGCGATGAAGTGAGTAAGGGCGGAATCGTTAGGGAGCCAGAGCTGCATCAAAAAGCGATAGATAAAATTCAGCAATTTGTAACAGATGAGCTAAAGAGAGAGTGGATCGCATGTATTGATTCGCCAATCACTGGCACTGACGGGAATAAAGAGTTCCTCGCCTACCTCAAATAAGAAAGCATGAAGATACGTTTTATATTTTTGGTGATTGGATTTATAGCTATTATGGCTGCTGTAGGGTTTGTGGCTGTTGGGACTATTGGCTATTCCGGATTGTCATCAAATGCACAATCTAAAAAGGTTAAACCTCGTGTGCAGGAGGAATCTGATCAGAAGGTAGAGACTAAGGATGGGAAACTTACCCGCAGCGTGCTTGATCGCTTACGACTCGAAGTAGACCTAGAGGATTTTGATAGTGATGGAGATGGGAAGCTCAATGCCGCTGAGGAAGAGAATAAAAATAAAGCTATAGACGAAAGAATTGTAGCCTTACGTAAACACAGGTTGGCAAAATACGATTTCAATGCAAGCGGAGTGTTAGAGCCGCATGAGTTAGAGGAAGGGAAGGTTCTATTCTATAAAAGTCTATTAGAGCTTTACGATAAGAATAAGAATGGGCGCCTCTCTAGCTTAGAAGAAAACGAAGCTCATAAATACTATATCGAGGCTCGGATACTCCCCGACTTTCCGATAGCTGCTCCTTCATGATGAGCTTAGTAAAAGGAACGCGATCAGTTTGATCGTTAAAAAAATACGAAGAAATAAAATTAGGGGAAGTGTTAGGGAAGGAGCTGAATCTGTAGATTTTTCCACATGACCTTACAAGACTTGCCACTGTGCACTTGGAGCGCGATAAATCCTTCGCGGGTATCGTATTCGGGGTCTGTATCGGTATAGTTGACACGCTGCTCACCGTTGAGCCAGGTTTGAATCTGATTGCCCTTGCACTTAATCTTGATTGTATTCCATTTATCCCAGTGAAATAGCTTTGCTCCTTGAGTGGTAAAGGCTTCTCTCTGTTGTGAATCAGCACCGGTGTCCGCTTTACTGGGGTAGAGCCACCCTCGGCGGGCTTCATCGAAGAGCCCCGCGCTCCAATGACGGTCTTTATGGTCCGCTTCACATTGGTATCCAAAAACTCGACCATTTCCGTCTTTCGAGGGTTTTTGTAAGGCGCGGAACATGACTCCAGAGTTTCCTGTGCGATCTTTAAATTTAAATTGATAGGTAAGGATAAAATTTTTATAAGTTTTCTTCGTCCTTAAGAAGGTGTTTCCTTTAATATTTTCCCCGTATCCGAGAATACTCCCATCTATGACGGTGAATTTCCCGGTCCCACCTACGACCTTCCATCCTTGGAGGTCAGTTCCATTAAAGAGTGATGAGACCTCAGGCTTTTCTTGGCAAAAACCACATAGGCAGGTGAGCGTATACAGGATTAAGCCTAGGAATAAGCGAGTCATGAGAAAGTAAGGAGAGGTTTATGAAATACACCCTGGGCAGTTTTGCACTAGATGATTTGACTTTGCTTCCTGAAGAACTGGATGCTTATCCGTAAGGCACATGTTAGGTTCGCCTAATGTGTTTCGAGGTCTGAATGCACAGCCAGGAATAGGGTTGGTCAGGTCAGGTGGAAGGCCAGGAATAGTGAAGAGTTTTTCCCCTTTTTTATGCTTGGCTGGGATACTCTTCATCAATGCTCGAGTGTAGGCGTGGATGGGAGTGTCAAAAATGTCTTTAGCTGGTGCCGACTCTACTATCCTACCTGCATACATCACATTCACGTGGTCACAGACTTGGCTCACGACCCCAAGATCGTGGGTGATCATGATCGCAGCAGTGCCGAGCTTTTCCTGCATGTCTTTGATGAGGTCGAGGACTTGTTTTTGCACAGTTACATCGAGGGCTGTGGTAGGCTCATCACAGATGAGAAGCTCTGGACGGGTGATTAAGGCCATGGCAATCATGACTCTCTGACGCATGCCTCCTGAGAATTCGTGAGGGTAGGCGTGGATACGTTTTTCAGGCTCGGGAATGCCAACTTCTGCAAGTGCATCAATGGCCTTATGGAGAGCTTCCTTTCCTTTCACGCCAAGGTGAAGGCTAAGAGGCTCAATCAACTGAGTAGAGATTTTTAAAAATGGGTTGAGGCTAGTCATGGGATCTTGGAAGATCATAGAAATCCTCTTTCCTCTGACACTTCGAAGTTGCTTTTCCGACGCCTTGAGGAGATCGATGCCATCGAACATCGCAGAGCCTGAATGGATACGCCCTGGAGGCTGAGGAATCAGCCCTAACAGAGAATAGCAGGTGACGGACTTGCCTGATCCAGATTCTCCGACGATACCTAGAGTTTGCCCTTTCTCTACTTTAAAAGAGACATCCTCGACTGCGTGGACGACTCCATTTCTAGTATGGAATCGAGTGGTGAGATTGGATACTTCAAGAATAGACATGGACGTGTGGAGTGGACTCTGTGCAGTGCCGACTATAGAGAAGAGGAGGGGTTCGTCACGGAAGTTTTCTCAGGCAGTGTAATTTTTTATCCTAAGGAGGGGGCGTGACGGCCAAACTAGCTACTCTGTAAATTCTTCCGGAGTAGGGTCAGATGAGGATCTTTTTTTGCCCTTAGTTTTGTTTCTTGAGCGAATCGAGAAGACAATAGGCACTCCTGGGCAAATGTGTTTTTCACGAATTCTGTTAGAAAGGTACTGCTCGTAATGCTCATGCATGAGACGCTTGTCATTAACGAAGAGAATATACTGAGGCACGGGGATGGCGGTGTATTTATCATTCACCACAGCAGTGGCGTAGAGGAGTTTCACGCGTTTGCGATAGATCTTATGCTGACTCGGAGGCTTGGCATCCATAGACTGCTGGAGGAGGCGATTGAGCTGCCCAGTGGTGACTGGGTTTTGGGCTGCCTTACGGATCTTGGTGATCTGGGAAAACACTTGCTGAATGTGCTGGCCTTTCTTAGCTGAGACACAGGCAAAGGGGGCGTAGCTAAGGAAAAAGAGTTCCTTGTCGATAAGCTTTTTGGCTTTGTCGAGGCGACTTTGGCGTTCTCCTTTCGGTTCAAACAGATCCCATTTGTTGAGAATAATGAGACAAGGTTTACATTCCTTCTGCACCGTGCGGGCGATCTTTCTGTCCATGGCAGAGATCCCTGCTTCGAGATCGATCACTAACAGGCAGATGTCAGATCTTCTGACAGCTCTTTCCGAGCGTATCGCGGAGAAGACTTCCACAGAGGTGTCCATCTTTTGGCGCTGACGGAGTCCTGCGGTATCGATCAGGGTGTGCAGCTCTTCTGCAAAATGATAAGGGATGTCCACCGCGTCACGGGTGGTGCCTGCGATCTCTGAGACGATGGTGCGCTCATCTTCGAGAATGGCATTTACGAGTGAGGATTTCCCGGCGTTGGGTTTCCCTACGATCGCTATTTTAAGCCCGTTACGGACGTGCTGGGCATTGGCTTCTTTTTTAACTTCTTCCTCTTGTTCTGCAAGTGGGGTGAGAAATTCGTCAATGAGGATAGCTAGCTCATTAAAGCCTTTTCCGTGTGCGGCAGAGCAGGGGAGGCCAGCACCGAAGCCGAGGCTAGCAAAGTCTCCTCCCATAGATTCTTGCTTCACGTCGTCAGCTTTGTTTAAGATGAGTTTTACCTTTTTAGAAGCTCTACGGAGTTTCTGCGCAAGCGCTTCATCAATCGAGGTCAGCCCCTCTCTAGAATCCACTACGAAGAGTATCATGTCAGAGGTCGCCATAGCGATATCCGCCTCAGTGGTGACTTGGGCTAAGAAACCGTCGTCTAGGCTCATGCCAATCCCGCCGGTGTCAATCAATTCACAGGGAATATCAGTCAGTGCGGATGGTGCTGAAATGCGGTCACGTGTGACCCCTGGTTGATCATGAACGATGGCAATCGTTCTGCCTGCCAATCTATTAAAGATGGCTGATTTGCCCACATTTGGGCGACCGACGATAGCTACGCTGGGCATGAAATAAGAATGGAATAGATGTGAAAGTGACAAGCTGGAGAGGGTCTCCAGTTGTCATGAGAGTAAGGTAGAAGAAGGTGTGTTTATGAACTCTTCTTGGTGCTTTTCTTAGCGGCCTTCTTGGCTGCTTTTTTAGTGGTTTTCTTAGCGGCTTTTTTTGCTGCCTTCTTCGCTGTTTTCTTTGTCTTCGGCTTACGTTCCTCGAATGCAAATTCGATGGTTCCCGCTTTTTGGTTAAAAGTGAGGAACGCCGAGAAGGCACGCTTGGTGCGACGTGAGACGAAGCCTTCGATCAAGCTGGTTTTACCCGTTTGGAGCATTTTGAGAATTTCTTCTCGCTCTAAATCCTTGCTAAGAATCTGGCGCCCGATACGGAGTCCATTGATATCTTTCTTAGTGATGAGCTCAGGGAGCTTCCATGCTTTTTCGGTTTCGTAAACCTTATAGGTTTTACCATCTTCAAAAGTGACGGAGCCAACAATCATGTCATCTGTGAGGTCATCGTTATCCTCTTCGTCACGGTCAAATACGAAGGCAACTTTGTAGGCTTTATCGAGCTCCAAGCCCGCATCAAAGGGACGGTTAAAGCGAGATCTAAATCCTGTAAGTGGGCCGACAAATTTCTTGGTGAAAAGCTCGTGAGCTTCTTTTTCTTCGAGGAGTCGGCTGGCGATGTATTTCTTGGTTTTGAAATCACATTCTTGACATTCATAGGTGGCATCTGTCTGGCGGAGTGGCGTCGCATGACACTTCGGACAGGGTGCGTTGATGTCGGGGAAAACTTTATTCTTAAGCTCTTCTGCGTAAACCTTGGCACGTTCCACGAGATTCTGGGTGAAGGAGACGATCTCTTTCATGAAGACATCTCGGTCTAGCTGGCCCTGTTCCATTTGGCGTAGCTTGTATTCCCAGTCTCCGGTCATTTGTGCAGAGGTTAGGGTGTCGATGTCTAGCTCGTGTAAAGTCTCGATGAGTTTAAGACCACTCTGAGAAACGTGGATCTCACGTCCGTCGCGGGCAATGTATTTTTGGCGCAGCAGAGCTTCGATGATAGAGGCGCGTGTGGCTGGAGTGCCGAGGCCTCGATCTGCCATCGCTTCTCTGAGTTCTTCATCATCAATGAGCTTCCCTGCACCTTCCATTGCGGAGAGGAGAGTGGCTTCGTTAAAGCGTGCTGGTGGTTTGGTTTCTTCCAGTTTGACCTCGATGTGTTCGGTCTGAACGGCTTCGTTTTCCTGTACGGGGACGAGTTCATCTTTTCCAGCAGCGACACCGACTTTACGGCCATACACAGCTAACCAACCGGTGTAGGTAAGGATCTTACCTGTGGTGAGAAAGTTATCTGATTCAGATCCGTGATCGATCGTGGTGATACGGCGTGTGTTTTCAAATTCTGCTGAAGGGTAAAAAACGGCGAGGAAGCGCTTGGCGACCAGTTCAAAAACCTTAAGTTCATCTTCCTGGAG
>JALZVA010000031.1 GCA_023301335.1 Akkermansiaceae bacterium | reverse complement strand
CTTAGCGAGCCTCTCCCCTATCGCCGCTTAACCACGCATCTACACACGTTGTGCGAAGTAAGCGGCACGCTCCCCGCCAGGGCTAAATCAGGCAGCAGTGCTGCAATGCTCCGACCCCTAACAGCTCCCGCCTAGCTCCTGCTCCGGGTGCTCCAGTCGGGAAAAGTTTTCCCTCCTTCCACAGGCCGCCTGCCCACGGCCCTCGCTCCGCTCGCCCTCACGCTAGAGCCTACGTCGTTGGCCCAGTCGCCACACCACCGCCTTCGCAGCCGCGAGCCACGGCCAACGGCCTTAGTCCCGCCGCTACTGCGTTGCCCATTCAGGTGCTTCCAGCACATTCTTTTTTCTTTAGCTGCCAATAAAAAGGGTCAGATACGGTGTTAAAAGGAAGTGTCCCCTGAGTCGTTAAAATAGAAGAGTAGTTGGCGAACGCGTGAGCGGTCTATAGTGTCCAAGTATCAAAAGAACAAACCAACCAACTACCAATGGAAATTAATATAGTAATAGAAACGTTTGTCCAAGCAAACGAGAGTGAAGCGAAGGATATTTTTAAAGAGCTAATGAGAAAGAGCGTCCGAATGGGACTCATCGAAGCTCTATAAGAAGAGGTCAATAGTCTTTGTGGCAAGAAACATCATCCAGATAGGGAAAGTCCTTATTATCGAGCTGGAAGCGAAAAAGGGAGCATCTATAGCAACCGAGGAAAGGAAGAAATTGTGCATCCTAAAGATGAGGTGATGGTAGTAATCGCAATAGGGAATAGACCGCTTCGGGCATAAACATGCCTTAGACTTCGAACAAGGGTGTTCAGAAAGCGCGGAAACCGTAGGAGGTCTGAATAGCTAGGTTACGCAAAAGAGGCCTTCGAGAACTCGAAGGAAAGCGTTTGTTAATTCAACGTGATGGGAGCGCGGCTATTGCTAAGGGTGTATCACAATATTTTCCTAACGCCCTTCAGTAAGAGTGCGTGATTCATCTGCAACGAAACCTAGAGGATAAGATCAAACGTAAGGATCGAGAAGATCTTGAAAACCTAACCTAAATGAACTACTAACACCTAACTTGAACACTAGAATTGCTCTTCAGAGTTTTAACGATCAGCGGGATATCCCCATCCTTTCACTGCTCAAGAAGTTTCTCACAGTTCTAGTGGTAGAAGAGGATGAAGACGGTAAAAAACGAGTTGAGTCTAATGTAAAAAAAAGGGGTGCCACAAGGAGGGGTTATAAGTCCTCTGCTGGCGAATCTCTATTTGGATAAGCTTGATAAAGCTGTAAATAGATTAGATCCAAGTCATGTAAGAATGGTTGGATATGCAGATGATTTTGTCATACTGGTGAAAAATGGATTAGAAAACGTAATGTTAGATAGACCTTGGGCGTGTGTGTGATTTTCACGCACTGAGGCATACATATTGCACCTTACTTCAAAGAGCGGGCGTAGATCAGCGTAGTGCTCACTCTCTCATGCGTCATAGCGAGCCGTCATTGACCGTAAATAGCTATTTAGATGAACAGATGCTTCCTTTAAAGCAATCTGTAGAAATGCTCCCAGCTCTCAATGATACCCAAGAGACTTCAAATAACGAGTGGATACACATATGGACACCTTTTGAGGACGGAAATGGGCAAAATACGTCATTTACTGTCGCATCAAACGCGTTAGCAAACCAGTGTGAAACCTTTAAAGTAGAAGGCTTTGGACGAGAACTGTCGCACTCAGTCGCAAGAGAAGAAAAATACCGGCGGTGGGACTCGAACCCACACTCACAAGGAACTCGATTTTGAGTCGAACGCGTCTACCAATTCCGCCACGCCGGCCTTTAGAAAAGTGTGACGGGATACTCTCTATAGGTGTCTTTTTGTCAATCTAAACTGCTAAAAAATTAAGCAGAAAATGAGATGGGGGGAGGAGGTGTATTACTTCTGAAGGAATACCCAGACGAAACCTGCTCTTTTGGCAGTCTTGAAGCTATTTTTTAAGGCGAGCTTTTTATCGTAGATTTCGTCACTAAGTTTGTCTGCTAAGTCGAGTGCGGCTGCGATAGCTTTTTTTGACTCTGGGCTTTTATCGCTATTATCTAGAAGATTGTAATAATCGTCCATGGCCTTTTGATCTGGGCCGTAGGCATCCTGCATGGCTCGATACTCTGCTTCTTTTACTTCAAATTCTGCATCTGTAATATGATCTAGAGGCGTTTCTAGAATAGTCCTGTCACCTACGAGGAGGTCAAGTTTCCCATCGTTATTGTAGTCGACTACGTTGACGGTGGTTTCACTATTAGGTTGGAGCTTTTTACGTGTGTTCTGGATGGTACTTCTGCCATTTGTTCTGTTACTAGAACTCGTGGGTGGAAGCCACTCTGTGAATGCCTTCCACTTGGGATTTTTAGGATCTCCAATATTTTCTGCGAAATAGACTCCGCCTTGGCCATTGCCACTGAGGATATCGAGATCGTGGTCACCATCCCAGTCGATGAGGTGAGGAGCGGCGCTGTAATCGACCTTAAGAAAATTTCCGTTTTGGTCTTTGAGAAGCTCTGCTTGGTTTGCAAAGTGCTCGATCCCTGTAGATGCTGAACCAGTGAAGTGAGCAAAGTATCCGCCTTTTTCTCCGTAGATGAGGTCTAAGTTTCCGTCTCCATTGAGGTCAACGAGGTGAGGTTTGCTTTTTAAGGGGGTGACGGTAGGAAGACGAGCACGCTTGGTTTCTGGGTCGATAAGGCGTTGGAGTCCCTTTAGGTTAGGCAACTCACCTGAGAGTGTTTTCAGGGGGATGGGAGCTTCGAAATCGAGTGGGCTATCCTTTTTTCCTTTGAAGAACTGCGCAGGGGCAAATTGTCTTATCGGATTGGTGTCGTATGCCCCACTATAGAGGTCTAAGACTCCGTCGTTATCGAGATCCACAAACTGTGGATTAGCGCCGGTGCATCATATTCCTACACCTGGGACAGTGAGAATTTTTCCTCCCGTGGTAAGGTTTTGCGCTTT
>JALZVA010000030.1 GCA_023301335.1 Akkermansiaceae bacterium | reverse complement strand
CGTTCTCCACTTCCTTCCCGAGCTTCAAAGCCTTCATGCCAAATGGGCATTTCCAAGGCTAACAGGAGGTCTATCACACGCTTTGCTTGTGCTTCCGTCAGCATTCCTTGTTTCCAAGAATAAATGGTATCTAGTGCTGTCCCTACGGCAACGGCATCTGCGTGACTCAATTCAAAATTCGTGATTTGCTCAAGCTTATGCGCCGCCCAATGCCCGTAATCTAGTGGTCTTGAACTCCCCGTCTCAAAGGGATCTCCACCTTCTGCGATATGTTGTGCATGGAGCATTGCGGAGCGTTCTACCGCTTCCTCTAGTGTGGCAGGCTCCAGGCCTTTTAGCGCTTCGGCGTGCTCTTCTAACCACTGAAAAAAATCTCCATCTCGCACTAGTGCTACTTTGATCGCCTCTACTAGACCAGATCTACACACGTGCTCGGACTGCGTGTATAAAAAATCAAAATCATTGATCACCGCGTAGGGCACGGCAAAGGCTCCTATCCAGTTTTTTTTCCCATAGGCGTTGATCCCGTTCTTTACACCTACTCCACTATCATCCTGTGATAAGGTGGTGGTGGGGAAGCGAACAAATCTACATCCTCTATGGGCGGTCGCTGCAGCTAGGCCAATCACATCCAAAAATGCGCCACCTCCAATTGCAAAAATATAGGAATGACGATCGATTTTATCCTCCTCGATCGCGTCCCAAGCAGCTCTGAGCACATCCTCATTTCGCTTACATTCCTCAGCGCCGACCATCACCTTGACACTCGTCACTTCAAAACCTTCAGTCGATGCAAAGTAGGCTGCGATCTTGCTTTCTAATTCAGGAAACAACTTCGCTACGGCATCTTCCACACAAATAAGAATCCGAGCGTGCCCATTGGTCTGCAAGACATCACGTAACACGCTGTTTTCTTTGCTAAAAACGTTCTTTGAAAACCTAATACGGTGTTTCAAATCAAGTTTTATGGTATAGTCTTTGCCGCTCATTTCCTTTATATCTTTCACCTAAACTAGATACATTAGTTTAGCAACGATTCTTACGAAATTTTCTATGTAAGAGTGGCAGAAGCACTGTAGTCCAGTGCTTCAATTTAGTGGTTTATCGACCTCAAAAAGCTCCTCCACCCTAATTTGGTCGTTTCGTTTTTACTTAGCTTTCACAGGAAGGGCGTATGTGCTTGGCTGTTTATCTCCACGCACTGATACGGTGTCGATCTCTGGATGGGAGACCAAGAAATTATTTTCATCTATGAGGTTAATGAAATAATGGGTGCAGCCTTCTGGAAGCGATACCTTGATTTGCTTCGTAGAGAGATCAACCTGCGCCTCTTTGCGAAACCATTCTTCATACCTATGTCCTGCATTAAGAGTGTAGATAAGATTTGCCCTAACGACCTTTGCTCCATTTTCTTGATAGGTCAGTAGTACATTCTTTCCCTTCTGCGTATTCGTGAGGACATGAGGGACTTTCTCTTTATGTGGGAGATCTAAAGGAAAAATAGGATTATAGTATGGGTAACTAGCCTTCATCTCGCTGAGTGACTTCTGTAACTCTGTCGCCATTGCTTTGACTTTATCTGGCATGCTGCCGGCAAGGTTCTTTGCCTCTTCGATGTCCACACGAGCTGCTAGTCCCTTTTCACTATTGTAGAGTCTGTATAGTTCATATTGATCATTTTTCTTATTATTCACATGATCGTAGTTCTCTATCAATTTATAGTCCCCTACTCTGATAGAGCTTTCTAAGGCGTTACTATTAGGGAAATGCCAGAGCATCGTGTCACGTGTTTGACCATCTGCCTGCTTGACTAAGGTAGGGTCTGTTGGGTCCGTGCGGAGGAGCGTGCTAAGGTCTAAGCCGTCCATAGCTTGGCCTTCTTTCTTCTTAGAATGTGCTCCACTCCAAGAAAGTAAGGTGGGGTAAAAATCTAGTCCATTGACCATGACTTGTGACTCCACACCCTTAGGAATGTCTGGACCAGTGATGATCAAAGGGACACGAGTGCCGCCTTCCATGAGTGATATTTTACCTCGATCGAGGGGAAAATTATCGGTGATAATTTCTCCAGGAACTCGCTCCATTCCTCCGTTATCGGAAGTAAAGATGATGTAGGTATTTTCTATTAGCTTATGCCCTTTCCAACGTGGGTCATCAGTCTCTTCAAGGTACTCTGTGAGTCTTCCTACGTAGTAATCAAGCTCTTCCACCATCGCACAGTAGAAAGGATTCTTCTGTCCTGGGATATTCCATCCAGCGGGTTTCCCCACGGGCTTTTCAACTCCAAGTTTTTTACAATACTTGTCTAGTAAGCGTTCGTTACGTGTATGAATCGGGGTGTGTACAAGCCACGTGCAATAGTAGAGAAAGAAAGGGTCCTGCTTATGCCCGTCGATGAATGCTAATGCGTCTTTGCTATTCTGGTGTGTTGAGTGTCCATTTTCATCTAAGCGGTAATCATCTCCTGCTTCTGTCGTGGAGAACCCTGTTAGGCGATTAGGTGCCATGGGTATCGTGACACCACGATTACTCTGGGTCCACGTAAACCCGTGATCCTCTGGTTGCGGGTAAGCTCTGTGATTAATCGCAACGTGCCATTTGCCACAGTGCCCTGTTGCGTAGCCTGTATCCTGCAAGGCACTAGCGATGCTGTAGGTCTTCACTGGCATCCGGCCACTATACCACGGTGGCATCATGCGTGAATTTTTCGTGTATGCCGATGGAGGAGCTCCACCTACCACATGAGTTTTCTGAGAGCGGGCTCCATGTACTCCACTGAGGATCGCGCAACGCGTGGGAGCGCAAGTTGGACAAGGTGAATAGCCTTGCCAAAACTTCACACCCTTGGATGCGAGGGCATCCATGTAGGGGGTTTCCATTGGGCTGGCTTCATCGACGTCATAGCATTTCACATCCTGCCACCCTAGATCATCGGTAAGAAGGATAATGATGTTAGGTTTTTCCGGACGTCCACTTTCCTCGGCATAACTCACCCCTTTCCCGACTGTCAGTATAACGCCAAGTAATGTTAGATATCGCTTCATATGCAATCAATAGCTTATTTCCCCTTATGCCTATTACTTTGCTAGCCCTTCTTTTAAATAGCTAACAATATCAGCAGTTTCTTGCGCTTTTAGCCCAAGTTGTCCTGCCGAAAGCATCAGAGAACGTCTCATTGTTTTATTACTTTTCAATTTGCTACGGTTCACAGTCAATTCCACTCCACCCATAAGCTTGAGTGTTATTTTCCCCCCACTTGCGAGGACAAAGCCTTGTATTACATGTCCTTCCTTAGTCACTACTTCAGTGGCTTCAAAGCCATGAGCAAGCCCTTCATTGGGGTTAATAATAGCAGTCGTAATAGCCTCTAAAGAGCGTCCTTGCCCCCATCCGTCTAATGCAGGTCCAAAGTCCACTCCCACTCCATCGATTTGGTGGCACATATAGCAGCGTGCAATCATTATTTTCCCTCTAGCGGCGTCCCCTTTAAGGGCTAATACTTCTTTGACTGTTAGCTTCGTGATTTCAGGTCCGTCGATAGGGACTTTGTAGCTTTGAGTTGGCTTCACCTCATTTTCTTTTTTATTCAGCCCTTTCATGATTGATTTGTAATCTTTCCACATATGATCACCTCGATTATACAGCCAGAAACGAGCAATTTTTTTCGTATCCGCCATTCCCTTTTCAGCAATCTCTACCATCGCAACTGCGGCCTCTTTTGTTGGGATATAAGCGAGCGCTGTCATTGCCTGCTTACGCCTTTGTAGCGAAAGCCCACTATGCATAGCACGTGTTTTGAATGCTTCGGCTGTCACATCAGAGTGCAAACGCCACGCTAGATCAGTGAATGCAGGAGTCCATTCTAGGGGATCTTTAGTCCCTAATTCAGCATACAGCAGGTCATAGATTTTTGATTCCTTCTTTGTGCTCGCTGTTCCTATTGCTTCTAACATCCAGCGGTCTTTGCCGTCATACTGTCTCGCTAGCTCTAAAATAATTTCATGACTCTCTTCGTAACTCAGATTGCGTAGAACAAGGGCTATTTCACGGCGCACAGCTATGGAAGGGTCTTTACTCAATGCTTTTGCGTGAGCGAGAGTATG
>JALZVA010000029.1 GCA_023301335.1 Akkermansiaceae bacterium | reverse complement strand
TGCTGATCTGCAATAAGGAGTAAGGATGTGGCTTTCACCTTATCGTTCCCTACTGCCATTACCGCTCTTAGCTCTTCTTCGGTCTGTGCAGATGCCAACTGAGAGCCAGCCTTCTGCTCTTTTATTTCCCCTAAGCCTTTAAATACAAGTATGCCCACAGCTGCTAGGGTAACTAACACTGCTAGGATGATTAATTTGAGCTGATTTTGTTCTAAAAACGCATCAAATTTTGAAGGTTCGTGACTAATCTCAGCGATTGGGCTTGGTGTATTTTTTTCTGCCA
The DNA here is from genome assembly GCA_023301335.1 of Akkermansiaceae bacterium. Taxonomy (GTDB): domain Bacteria; phylum Verrucomicrobiota; class Verrucomicrobiia; order Verrucomicrobiales; family Akkermansiaceae; genus Rubritalea. Next base: position 4,763 of record JALZVA010000029.1, on the reverse strand, counting down.
TAAGTTCAGACATGAATTCTTAATTAATTCCTCTAGTGAATCAAGCGTTAAGAAAAAATTACTGCTAATTTTTTGTTTCCTCAGAATTGGCGAGATTTGTCTGGTTTCACAGCCCTAATTTTTTATGGCTTATCCATGCATCTAGAAGCCTTATCTGATCTTTTACACTCCACACATCTTTACGGTATTATTGATACTGGTTATGTTCAGAAAAGCGAGTTAGAATCCACAGCCATAGAAATGTGTGAAGCTGGGGTTCGCGTCCTACAGCTCCGTGCCAAAAAACTCTCAGAAGCCCAAATTCTACCACTTGCCATCCGCCTTAAGGAAATCTGTACACGCTACCAGTGCCTTTTTGTAGTGAATGATTTCCCCGCTATTGCAGCGCAAGTGCAGGCAGACGCCTTACACATTGGCCAAGACGATGGGGATATCCAAACTGTAAAAACCATCGTTGGTCCTGACATGCTTATTGGTCGATCCACCCATGCATCCGAACAAGCGTTACAGGCATACCGCGATGGTTTTGACTACATTGGCTTTGGCCCGCTCTTTCCTACTCCTACAAAAAAAGGAAGACCCAGCATCGGCACTGAGGAAATAATCCAGGTGCAAGCAGAGGTGGGAGCCCATATCCCCGTATTCTGTATTGGCGGAATCACGCTAAAGAATCTAGAGTTCGTCACCTCCGCTGGAGCGAAAAAAGTCGTCATTGTTTCAGGTATCTTACAAGCTGAAGATAAGACCTCTTATATTCACGAAATCATAAGCAAGCTTGACAAAGTCAATCAGTAACGTGATAGAACACTCTCAACTCAATACTATATTATGGCTGTTATCACTGGAGGAACCATCGCAATCGACAACGTTAAAACCCCAACTCAGGAAGCTACTCAGCTGCTTGGTGGCTCTGCTGCCTATGCCTCACTGGCGGCAAGCTACTACGACAGCCCTGTGCATTTGGTTGGGATTATTGGACACGACTACCCTCAGGAGCACCTCGACATGCTCGAATCACACGGTGTAACACTCACTGGAGTAGAGCGCTCTGATCAAGAATCTTTCACTTGGACAGGAGAGTATATGGAGAACATGAATGACAGGGAGACCCATGCGGTCGCCCTCAATGTGCTCGAAGGTTGGTCAGTAAAAGTCCCAGACTCGATTGCTTCTTCCGACATCGTAGTCTTGGCCAACATGTCTCCTGATAACCAACTTGAAATGCTTTCTCAGTGCCATGCGGAGTCACGCTTCGTGATCGCAGACACGATGGATCTTTGGATCAATATCGCCTCGGAAAAACTCCACGAAGTCCTTCAACAAATCGACCTCTTGGTGCTTAACGAATCAGAGGCTCGGATGCTTGCAGACACTCCACATTTAATCGAAGCTGGTAATATCCTTCTTTCTAAGGGACCTAAGAACGTGATTATTAAACTCGGTGAATTTGGTGCGATCCTTCACACCGCATCTGGAGAGCTTTTTCGCTGCCCAGCTTGGCCACTTGAACAAGTTGCTGACCCAACAGGAGCTGGCGATTCCTTCCTAGGTGCCATGGCTGGATACCTTTCATCACTTCAGCAATCGACTTTTTCTTTAGAGAATTTATCTCAGTCCATGGTCAGAGGCTCAGTGGTAGCAAGCTTCACCTGCGAAGCCTTCTCTACCCAACGACTTCAAGCCATCACAAAAACTGAAATCGATCAACGTCTCTCTCAGCTCCATGGAATGAGTCAGTGGTCTTTGTAAGCTTTTCATTCTTTGATGAATAATGCTGGTAGCTGAGCCCGTATGTATTCTAAACTGCCGAGGCGCCAATCATGAAGTATCTTCTCTCTATTCTTTCCTTAAGTTCCGTCCTACTCGGGCAGGAAAGTTTACCCATCCCTGCAAACCCAGGTCTTCCCACAGAGAGTCAACCAGCTACCACTTCAGCAGAGCCTGTTAGTGTCATTGAGGAGAACGAGGAGAACATCCCCGCCGCACCAGAACAAAGCGAATCTGCTGAGGAAGAAGCTCTCAAACTCTCCGCCAATAAAGGTAGTATTTATAATCGTCCGAATGCGCGTGTCATGACCTTAGCTACCCCTGGGATCAGGGGAGCCATTCTTGACCGCCAAGGTAAGCCCCTCGCCATGACTAAAATCTCATGGTACCCAGCACTCCAGTTTAAGCAATTTGAACATAACGACAGAGATAAAATTCTCGCATGGGGTCGCGAACGCATCGATGCAGCCAACGCCACCTACGGCACCAAATGGGAAGTCTCTGACGAACAGCTCTGGGAACACTACCGCTACCGCCGTTGGATGGCCATGCCCTACACCTTCTTTGTCGTTGACCGCCAGCTTAAAGAAAAAACAGAACCCCAACTCATCGAAGGCTTAATCCTCCACCCTATCTATCACCGCTATTATCCACACGGTGAAACTGCAGCGCATATTCTTGGTTACACAGGGATTAAAGGGAAATTAGAAAAAGGTCCTATTAACTATGGCGACCCCATCTTTCCCTACACACTAGGCCGTGCAGGCTTAGAAAAATTCTTTGATAAACAACTGACAGGGAAACGAGGTCTCATCAGGCATCAATATGCCTCTAACGGAACTAGATTTCCAAACGAAGTCATCCAGTCTCCCACAGTTGGAGGAAATGTCATCACCACACTCAATCTCGACTGGCAAAAGCGTGCAGAGCGAGTGCTCAAATCACATACAAAACGTGGCGCTCTCGTCGTCATTGATGTGCAAACAGGGGAAGTGCTCACGATGGCCTCTCAGCCAAGCTTCGACCCAAACCTTTTTGTGCCTCGTGCTCTCAGTAAAGACTTCAACAAGCTCATGAATGACCCCGATAAGCCACTTTACGCACGAGCGTTTCAAGGTGGCTATCCTCCTGCTTCAAGCTTCAAACCTATTGTGGCTCTTGCAGGGCTGCAGAACGGCTACATCAGTCGTTACAGTTCTATCTACTGCCCAGCTTACCTCGAGCATAATAAGCACAAGTATCGAGACTGGTCCAGATCGGCAGCGGGAGACCTTTCTGTCATCCCTGCCATCATTCGCTCTAACAATCCCTTTTTCTACATCCTTGGGAACGAGATGAAATCTTCCGTCTTCATTGATTTTGCCCGCAGGTTCGGGTTCGGCACAAAGACAGGGCTTCCTCTGCAGGGAGAAAATGCAGGCAACATGCCAGATAACGCCTGGATGCTAAAATACCATCGCCGAAATATGCACCGTGGAGATCACTATAATAATGCGATCGGACAAGGCATCCTCATCTCCACCCCTCTTCAGGTAGCACAAGCCATGGCAGGCATCGCAAATGGAGAGTACCTTCCCAAACTTCAACTGGTGCGACAAATTCAAGACGCAAAGGGTCGCGTCATTGCCGCTAATAAACCAGATGCTCGCGCGCCTCTTAACATCGACCCTAAGCACATCTCCACAGTTAAAGAAGGGATGATGAAAGTCGTTAATTCTTCTTGGGGTACAGGAAAATCAGGGAAACTTAGCTTTGCTACCCTCTGTGGTAAAACTGGAACTGGACAATGGAAGCCAGCTAATGATCAGTATGTTGCATGGTTTGCAGGATTCTTCCCAATGAAAGAACCGAAATACGCCTTCGCCGTGCTCTACGAAGGGGAACCTGGAGAAGAAATCAGTGGAGGAAAAAAGGCTGCACCGATTGTCCAAGCTTTTTTCAACCCACTCGAAAAAGAAATAAAAAATGCTATCTCCCCTCCTGCTCGTGCCGTCATCGTCGTCGAGGAAACTCCGTCAGGCCAAGGTGGCCCTACACTTGTAGAAGACGGAGATATCCCAAAAGCTATCACCATCGACCCGGAAACTGGAGAAGAATTCATCCCCCGTGCAGCTCTCGTTGCTGAAGAGGCGCCCCCTCAAACAGAGAGCGAGAACATTAAAAATCCTGAGAACAACGCAGTAACAGAAGCCACTTCCTCTGAAGGGCTAGCTCCAAAAACAGAGCCTCAGCCTGATAAGGAAGAGAATGGAGTAGAGGAGGCTCCTAAAAAAGAGGCAGGCAGCGAAGAAATTCCTAAGGAAGAGGAGAGAATCCCTAAAGCGGTGATCGCTTTTCCTAATGCCCCTCAGCCACTACCAGACCCTCCCTTTTCCCCTGAGCAACCATAAAATCATGATCGTCCAACTCAAAGGAACCATTCTAGAAGCCTTACCTAACCAAATCGTTCTCGATGTGAACGGGATCGGCTATCAAGTAAACATCCCACTTTCTACTTATGATGCCGTGAATCCTCTCCCCGGTGACCCTCTCTCCATCTTTACTCATTTACATATCAGAGAGAATGCTCAAACGCTCTACGGCTTTTCTAGCCAAGAAGAGAAAGGTGTCTTTCTCCTCCTCATCGACCGCGTCAGCGGCATCGGTCCGTCTATCGCCATGGCAGTGCTCAGCGGTATGCCCGTAGCTAATTTCAAATCAGCAGTAGCTAATGAAGACACCACTACGCTATCTACGATCAAGGGCTTAGGTAAAAAAACAGCAGAACGGATTGTCTTAGAGCTGCGTGATAAAGTAGGCGTTGCCGATGCATGGAAAGCCGCCAGTGATGGCGTGGCCTCCTCTGCTTCAGGGGATGCAGAGCTTGCACTTATCTCACTGGGTTATAAGCAGGTCGAATCTCGTAAAGCGATTAAAGCAGCTCAAGGTATTGACGCCTCAGCTGACACAGAGATGCTCATCAAAGCTGCCCTCAGAGTGTTAAACTCATAGCTGAT
>JALZVA010000028.1 GCA_023301335.1 Akkermansiaceae bacterium | reverse complement strand
CGCTTTCCACTAGCCAAGTAATTCTTAGAATAACGGAACCCGCTCCTCACTCCCCACTCGACCAACCCTCCTGCGGCACTCTGCATCCCAGCACCCTTGTACTTCCATCCTTTTGCAGACATCGCCTCCACCCCTTCGTCATCATTGTAATACATCGTCGCTGACGATTTTGGAGCGTTCTTATTGGATCGCGTAAAACTGGTAAAGGACACGTCAGAACTGATCTGCCTTCCCTGGGTTGTAGCTAAGCCGGGGCGATTTTCGGGAAGATTCGATCGCGATTTTTTACTGACAGATTCGGCAGTTAGTGGAGCATTAGAAGCACTCTCGGTGGTAGACACAGGGGCAGAGTATGCAGGGCTTACAGAAGGGGCTATTGGTCCTTCTGGTAGGGCACAGTTAGAAACAACTAGACCAATAACCCCTAGCAACACACTTTTCACACAATATTGAAACACCTTCATTTTGCTAGAAAAACAGCATTTAATAATTCAGTCAATGCTTTTTGCTGTTTTTTCAGCATTTAAGTTGCAGTATTTTCAGCACTTGATAGATTGCCTGCATGAATCGATTAGAAAATGGTCAGCTTTCCAGACGAGAACGGCAAATCATGGATATTGTGTATCGTCTTGGGCAAGCCTCTGCCAAAGAAGTGCAGGAGAACTTACCAGATCCACCATCCTACTCAGCAGTGAGGGCCCTCTTAGCCACACTAGAGAATAAGGGGATGCTCAACCACGCTAAGGAATCCCGAAGCTATATCTATAAGCCTGTGATCACTGAGCAAAAAGCACGGAACTCAGCCTTAAAAAACCTCCTCTCCACATTCTTTGAAGGAAAACCTAAGAACCTGGTTGCAGCTCTGTTAGAAGATGAAGACCAGCAACTTTCTAAAGACGAAATTAATGCCATTCGTAAAATGGTGGACGATGCCGAGTAATCTACCCCTCTATGCTACTCGCGCTCACCAGCATTATCCTCTCTCTGCTTTTCTTTAGCATAAGCTATTGCTTAGGCAGAAAGAATCCCAGTCGATACGCTCTCTTCACAGGTGGGGCTATCGTGACCTTAATGCTCTCTCCCCTACTCCACTTCATTCCAAAGCTAGAACTTCAACTTCCCTTTCTCCGCACACATAGCTCTGCTCCACTAGGAGCCTCAGACAGCTCGTGGGGAGTATGGGTGCTCGGCTTCTGGGTGCTTGGCTCCGGCCTTCTTTTCATACGTTTGGCTTACCATTATCTATCTGTTAGAAAATGGAGAGCTAATGCAGAACGCTGCACTAGCCCCACCTGGACACATCGACTTCATGAGTGCTGCTCTCTTCTGAGGATGGACACCATCCCTTCCTTAGGTCTCTGTACAGAAATCAGCTCACCTGTCGTCACGGGGTTGATCTACCCGCAAATCTTACTTCCTAACAACTCTGCAGAGTGGTCTGAAGAAACTATTAATCATGTCCTACTCCATGAACTAGGACATGTTAAACGCAGAGACCTCTGGATATCGGTCGCTTCTCACATCGCTTGTGCCATCTACTGGTTTAACCCCCTTGTTTGGCTACTCCGTAAGCAGCAAGTCAGCCAATGCGAGTTCGCCTGTGACACCTTCGTGCTTTCCTCGGGAGCGAATGCCAAAAATTACATCAACGCCATTTGCGACGTTGCAGAAACGGCCTCTAAGCAATCACATGTCACGCTGGCTCTCGCCATGGCAGATAAAGCTTCTTTAAAAAAGCGTGTAAGCCACTTACTCCAAGCCACTCCCCCCAGCAGCAAAACGCTCCCCTTGACTCTCTTAGTCCTCACCGCCAGCTCAGCACTAGCCATTAATGTCATCCGCCCGCTACAAGCCTCCGCACCTCTACCGCAGAAAAGTTTACTAGGGCAAGAAGTTGACCGAAGGCTTCATGCTGACCCCTTCCCTGGAAATAAAAAAAAGGAATAGAATCGCCTCATAAAAGATCTTCTATTCCCTTAATTTTTTCCTACGCTTTTCTACTCAGAAAAAAGCATCAGGGCTATCTAGGCGTAGCGGTGCAACCCTCTACTTTTTATTATAGAGAGCTTTAAAATCTGCGATCGCCTTGGAGAGCTTGTCAGCATTGGCTGCATCCGTAGTTTGCTTACATTTCATGGCGTAAACGGTGATTTGGTGAAGTAGAGTAAGCTTCTGTGTGTAGGCTTCCTTATTCTTTTCCGCCTCATCAGTTTTTACTCTTTGTGCTAGAAAATACTTCGCCACGACATCTTGGATGCTCTGGGCGTGAGATTCCTTATTATTAACCCAGCGTACACCTTGGTTCATCGAGGTCTTTTCGTCAGCTAACATTGTCATCGCTTTTTTAATCGTAGCCACATCCGTTTCTAACGTCGTGAATACGTTATCATCCGCATAGATTCCACAAGGAACCTGACAATGAGCGGAAACAGAAGGTAGAACAGCTCCAAAGGAGCACAAGCCGGCAAGTAATATTAATGATGTCTTCATAATAGAAATAATGTACGCTCTAACTAATCGACCCATCCGCAGAAAAAACAAGTATAATTTACGAATTCAGCAAGGATGTAGTAGCTCCGCTACTCATCTTAAAATCTAGAGATTCAGCGGTTGCTTAATCACCTTTACCTCGGAGCCTTCATCTAGGCGCCTATAGAGATCAATCACGTCCTTTGATTTCATACGGATACACCCGTAGCTAGCAGGACGACCAATCTTCTTTTCCTCAGGAGTTCCATGAATATAAATATAACGAGAAAATGTATTTTTGTTATAATACTCTAGTCCATCTAACCACATAATCCGCGTCACAATAGGGTCTCTCCCTGGGGCATTTGGCTTTAGCACCTCCCCAGTGCGTTTCCTGCTTTTAAAGACAGCTCCTGACGGTGCTCCGCCTCCGATTTTTTTCGCCACCTGCATTTTCCCCAAAGGCGTATAGCGACTACCTCGCTTACTCCCAAGTCCGAACTTAGAAGTCGATACGGGATAAATCTTCACCACATCTCCAGTCTTATCCACCACTGCCAGACGCTGATCTGCCACACTGATGATAGCCTTACTTTTAGTAGAAAAAGATCCACAGCTTGAAAAAAGAAACGTAGCACATACAGCTAGGCAGCCTAAAAGAGACCTTTGCCTAATAGCATTCCTAACTTGATTCATAGGTTTATTTTCCATTTAATCTTCTGTAGAAATTTTCACAGGTTCAGACTTCTTCCTGCGTTCAGGCAGCATGTGTCTCATTGAGGAAATCGAAGTATAGAAAAACCCGCAAGGGAAAGGTAAGAGTAGAATACATGTCAGATAAGACTCTTTTAAAAAGTTATCTAACACAATCACCGCAAAGAACAACCCAAAGGCAAATTCCAAAATCGGCATGAGAGATTTTAAAGCTCTGTAGTTACTACTTTTCCAAGCAGCAGAATCTGCTTTTTGCTCATCCAGTCCATATTTAGGAGTTCTCACAAAACCACTCTGATGGTTGAACATCGCCTCCATAACAGCCTTCGCATTATTCAGAGACATTCCTATGCCGAGTGCGAGCAAGCAAGGTAGATAAATAATCTCCTTATACCACGTTTTAGGCTGAAGCGCCTTTTGGGACATTAGGTAAAAAAGCACTATTGAGACAGAACCGAAGAAGAATACAGGGATGTTAAGAGCATTATCAAGCCAAGCATATTCCTTGAAAATCGCTAATTCTGCATGTGCTTCCTGCTTCGGATAAATAAGGAACAGTAAGCAGAACAACACAAGGTAAGCAAAGTTTGAAGTAAGGTGCGCAGTGGCTTCTAGTTTCGCAGCCAATGGAGCATCAGATCGCCAAATCTTGAAAAGAATTTTCTTACACACCTGAATAGATCCCTTGGTCCAGCGGTGCTGCTGACTTTTAAAGCCATCCATATCCACTGGAAGTTCAGCAGGAGTTTCTACCTTATTGAGAAAGATGAAGCGCCAGCCCTTGATCTGTGCACGGTAACTCAGATCCATGTCTTCGGTAAGTGTGTCGTGATCCCAACCACCTGCGTCAAGGATACAAGATTTTCTCCACATCCCACCTGTTCCATTAAAAGTAAAAAATCTTCCTGAACGGTTTCTGGCAGTCTGCTCAAGCTCTAAGTGTCCATCCAAGAACATCGCCTGAATCCTAGTGAGTACATTATAATTCCTGTTCAAATGTGCCCAGCGTGTCTGAATCAGCCCCACTTTATCATCTGTGAAGAAATGAATCGTCTTCTGTAGAATGTCAGAATGCACAATAAAATCGGAATCCAAAATGAACAAAAACTCTCCCTTTGCCACCTTTACTCCATTTTCCAATGCCCCAGCTTTATAGCCAGTTCTATCTTCGCGGTGTATGTGGACTGCATCAAACCCCGCAGCTACGAGTTTCTCTACTTCCTGACGGCATATATCCTTCGTCTCATCCGTAGAATCGTCTAATACCTGGATCTCTAATTTATCCTTCGGGTAGTCCACCTCAGAAACAGACTTAATAAGACGCTTAATTACGTGTTTCTCATTAAAACAAGGAAGCTGGAACGTCACTACAGGAAGCTCCTCAAACACTCCCATCGGCTCAGGCTGATCATTTTTATGCTTAAGATACAAATACAAGATCGTAAGTCGGTGAAAACCGTAACCACCCAAACAAATGAGTGCTACGAAATAAAGAATGTAGTAAAGCCAGTTCATATCGCTAGAAAAAAATTCAGGGAGCAGGCTGATCCTCCGATCAAGAATCTACCCAGTGAGCTTCCATGTTCCAATTCCTAACGGATGTCAAGCTTGAAGCACACAACAATATAGAATTTTCATTGATTTTAAGCAAGTTACAACATTCAGATCTATCCCCCTTAAAATCTATTATTTATATGGCTTTTTAACTTTCTTTTCTATTGAAATAGATTCAAATAAACAACTACTCGACTCTATGCGTAAAATATTCATCCTCACAACTCTACTCTGTACTTCAGTTTTCGCGCACGATCACTACCCCTCACTCCCGAGTAAAGTCCTTAGCCACTTTAATACGAAAGCTATCACTGACCACTCACCCGCGGCTCAGGCAAAGGCTGCCAACACCTTCTTAGCCCTCCTCAACGCCGAGCAAAAAGCTCACACCCTCTTCCCCTTAGACTCTAAGGAAAGGCAAAACTGGACCAACCTCGCTCCAAAAGAAATCGAACAAGGAGCTAGACTTGGAGACCTCAACGAAGCGCAGCTTAACGCGGCCCTTACCCTTCTTGCCACAACTCTCTCCGAGCAAGGTTTTCACCAAGTCTGGAGCATCCCTTTAGCAGATGACCAATTAAATACAAAAGGTAGGAAAAGACCCGGCTTTGGAGCAGAAGATTATCGCCTTGTTTTATTTGGAACTCCCGATGCAGAAAAGCCATGGGCTCTCCAGTTTGACGGACACCACCTCGCCATCAATCTCACTATCAAAGGCGAGCAAATGAGCCTTTCTCCCAGTTTCCTCGGCACCCAGCCACATTCTTTTAAAGTCGGAGAAACAGAAGTGCGCCCTCTCCAACCCCTAGCTGACCTAGCTCACACACTCATTCTCTCCCTCCCTGATGAGCTACAAAAACACGCCATCATCTCTCCCAAAAGAGGACGAATTCATACGGCGGCAGGCAAAGACGGAGTCATCCCTCCCGCAAAAGGGGTTAACGTCTCTCAGTTCGATAAAGAGCAAAAAGAGAAACTCATGCATCTCATCTCCTCCTACGTCCAGGCACTCCCCACTCATGCCTCTGAAAAACGTATCCTCCAGCTCCGCCAAGAATTAGACCAGATGCGTTTCTCTTGGTCAGGGCCAACTGCCCACAAAAGCGATATCTCTTACTACATTCAGGGCCCTGCTCTGATCATCGAATACGCCTGCCAATCCGTAGGAGGTAATCCGCTCGACCATATTCACGCCATGTACCGCGATCCCACTAACGAATATGGCAAAAAATTCACTCCATAATACACGCCCCTCAATAAAAGACAAAATCTCACCTGTAGGCATAAAACCACCAAGCCATGAACGACGAACAATTAAAAAAAGTAATTCGGAACGCTTCCATCGTAGCACGATCAAATTTTAAGTATTTTTGGCGGGAGCTCTTCTGGAACTACCGACGCACTGAAGAAAAATGCGATTTCATCTCAGTTCTCTGCTCTATCTCCGACACCATTAATGGAGAGAAAGTGTATGAAGATTTTTGGCTCAATGACGTCATTTTCGATGGAAAAATTGTTTATGGCACCATTCACACACAGCCCTCTATCATCACCAATGTTACAGCTGGGGCTGCCTGCAATATCCCTTTCTCTCAGTTAAAAGACTGGATTTATGTTAATCATGGGATCGCATATGGAGCCTTCACCATTCAAGCCCAAAGAAACTTCATGTCTCTGCTCGAGCGTCAAGAGCATGACGCCCAATGGGGCTTCGACTTCGGAGATCCTATTTACCCCAAGAAATATCCTGAAAATATCGGACTCGAAGAGCCAGACGAATCAGAACAAAACCCCCGCTCTTTCCTAGGCATGCGCTTTGGTAAAAAAAAGGATAACGCACACGTCCATGTAGACTGGGCACTCGATCATCCAGAAGCTCTTCAACGCATGGTGAAATATGATAATGTCTACAAAAGAGGTTCCGATAAACTTAACGAAAAAGACAGCAACGGCTGGACGGCACTGCATAACCACGCCCTCGCAGGGAATCGCTATATTGTAGATATTCTTATCAAAAAAGGAGCCGACATCCACCTCACCACACCACAGGCAGATACAGCCCTCGACCTCGCTAAACGCATAGGATGGCACCCTATCATCACCTCACTCAGTGAGGCAAGCTAGACCATCTCTCGGCTCCCCTCAAAAACAAATCAAAAATAAAGGTCTACACCAATGTGGTGTAGACCTTTTAAAATGGCTCCGGCACTTGGATTCGAACCAAGGACCTAGTGATTAACAGTCACCCGCTCTACCGCTGAGCTATGCCGGAATTTTTTAGCTTAAAGGAATTTCACCTCGCAGCGGGCGGAATCTGCCCGAAAGATCCTTTTAAGGCAACAAAAAAATAGCACAACATCGCAATTTTTTTTTGCATCCCAACTTAGTAAAAAAAAATCCCTAAAAAATACCATCAAGTATTGACTCCTAAAAGCGTTTATGGTTTCTCTCCCAAGCACTTTCAATGCTAGTTACGGACCTGTGGCTGAGTGGTCGAAAGCGCTCCCCTGCTAAGGGAGTATACCCGTGAGGGTATCCAGGGTTCGAATCCCTGCGGGTCCGCCATTTTTATAAAAGCTCTAATCCTTAATAAAAAATAAGGGTTAGAGCTTTTTTATTTAGCCTCATTCACCCCTATCTCCCACTTCCATCTTTACCAATCTTTCGTTGTGAACCACAACTAGTGACTGGTACTAATGAACTATAAAAAATATTTTCTTCAGTATGAAACAATCACTTAGGCAAACTCCGATTATTGCTCTCTGCGGCTTTCTGGGGTCAGGAAAGACAACTCTTTTGAGGCGTTGGAGCCGGGATAAGGAACTGAACAATGCGGCTATGATGGTGCACGATCTTAGCGAGTTTGGGCTTGATGCTGAGCTTTTATCAGAAGAGGGAGTTTCTCCTACTAAGGGTCGTCTTGTTGGGCGTGTTGCGGCTCTCCATGGCTCCCATTCTCGTGAACAGTTACAGAACTCTATCAAGGTAACGCTTGATGAAATTTCTCATCTCACCCCGGCTGCTCCATTAGTGCTTTGTGAGAGTACTGGTGCGGCACGCCCTTGGCCACTTATTACAGCTCTCACTCAAAACGAGGATTTCTATCTTAGGCATTTCATTGTCACTGTTGACGCACTTAGCCTTCATCGTGATTTTGCAGATGGCAGTGCACTCACAGGTGAAGCTTCCATATCTACGGATATTGCTCTCCATCATGCAGCTGAGGTGCTTGCCGAGCAACTAGCATTTGCAAGCATTATTGTTCTCACTAAAATCGACACCATTCCCAAGAATGTGATAGAGCTACAGGTGGCCAATTTACAAAAAATCCAACCTCTAGCACCTGTTGGGCTTTCCGCTCAAGCTGGGCTTCTATTACATCAGCTTGAAGCTAACCCTGCGCCTCAAATTTCTGATTTAAAAGCGCGCGCTGAAACATTAGGGCTAACACAACAAGCAGCTACCTCTGAAGATGTAGAAGCTCTCGTGTTCCGTGATTCCCGCCCCTTTCATCCTGAGCGTCTTCATCAAGCTTGCCTCCACCACCTTGCCACGGGACTCTATAGGACGAAGGGATTTCTATGGTTAGCTTCACGCCCTGGTGATGTCTTACTCTGGCAGCAATCTGGGAGTCAAATTTCTTTAGAGCTGATCGGGAACTGGCGTGCCGAGGTGGCTAATGACTCAGAAGGTAAGCTCTTGGCTGAGGAAATAGAGCACCTGAAAAAGCAACTAGAGGGTGAGCATCCTGAGTTTGGAGACCGCCATAATGAATTGACCTTGATAGGCCTCAAGCAGGCGCGAGAAAGCTTTTACGCGGCCTTACAAGGTGCTCTTTGCACTGATAAAGAAATAAGGGAGTGGAAGAGTAAGGGGACGTTCTCAGATCCTTGGCCAGTCTCCGTGATCGAGATTAAATGATTATTGGTAAAATAACGTGAGCAGCCAAGTATTCTCTACCTACTCTAAACTGAGCTAAATCTAATGAATAAAAAAAATTTGGGGGGATACCGAGCTTCATCCACTTTGTAAGATAATAGATCTGACCTAGAGCTGTGTAGGATTCGCAGTTCCTTCGTAAACGGCCTTTTCGTCAAAGGACTTTTCCTCTTCAACAAACTTCAGCTTCACATCATCACTCGTTTCAGGCCGTAGGGGAATCTCTCTGTAGAAACATGAGCGATACCCGACGTGACAAGAGGCTTCATTACCACCAATAGAAGGAGGCGTTAATGTGACCTTAATAATGATACAATCTTGGTCATCATCGATTAGAATTTTCTGAACATTTTGGAACATTCCTGATGTTTCACCTTTTTTCCAAAGTTGCTTACGAGAACGTGACCAGTAATGAGCGAGACCTGTAGTTATCGTAAAGCGAAGTGCTTCAGGGCTCATATAAGCAAACATCAGGACTTCTCCTGTCTCTGCGTGCGTGGTGATACAAGGTATACAACCATTTTCATCAAACTTCGGTGCTAGGTCGTCTCCTTCTTCTATCTGCTCAACAGAAACACGTTTAGCAAAAGGGATTTGGGATTCAACGGGCTTGCTCGTTTCATTTTTAATATTTTTCTCAGACATTATTCTAATATTCGATTTATATTTTTAGGTGTATTTGACCTATTTTGTTAGACTCAGGTTAGCTTGGATGGAGATTTTTTTATGTTCTCTCAACGGCTTTACTCGCTTGTAAAATTATTTATTATATTATCTATATGTTATTAAACAATGTTTAGCGAGTGAACTTCAGGCTCGCTACAGCATTATGGGTGTGGATACTTTCCTCATTACAGATTTGTAGTTCGAATTTTTTCACCCGAGAGTCCTGCTGCAGCTCCATAGCGGCTTTACGTATAGTATCTTCAACAAAGGCTGGCTGGTCATACGCTAGCATTGTCACGTGCCGTTCATCAGCTCGTTTCAAAAGAGGGTAAATGGGAGCACTTCCTGCATGCTGAAGTTTCTCAAAAATTTCTTGAGGAGAAATAATTTCATCATCCTGCCCCCATTCGATTTTCACTTTCACCCACCCTCGCTGGCTATGGGCTCCGTAATCACTGATATCTCGACTACATGGGCAAAGTGTCGTCACTGGGATATTAAGGCTATAACCTCGGCTCCCACCTTCCTCATTTTGATACCCGTGCCAAGTGGTTTCGATCCCCAGCCAAGCCGGAAGCTTAGTTTCAGGTGTGGGTCGTTCAACAAACCAGGTAAAGCTGCAATCAACGGCTGCACTATAAGCATTCTGCTGTTGGCGCATCACTGTTAAAAAATGCATGATGGTATTAGGGGTAAGAGGATCTTCCCATTTATGTAAAGTCTCTAACAATCGGCTCATATGAATACCGCGAATACTAGGAAGTAGAGAGACCTGGAGAGACAGGCTGGCGTCTTTGGTTTCTTGTCGGTCTGAATTATCCCAACCGGAGATGAGCACTGGGTAGCTAACATTATCGATTCCTACTTGATCGATCCCAATGCCACGTAAATCGGGTTCTTTCTGAGGGTCTGCTCGAGGTGCTTTAGCTACTTCATTTTGGTTCATATCGTTTTGCTATTAAATTTGGATTACTTGTGATCATTAAGCATCACCCTCAACATAAATGCAACGCAGTTGCGTTTATGTATTATTCCATAATTATGCAAGCCATTTATACTTCAGCTAGTTTTTAGGCAACAGTTAGCTGTATTCTCATCATAGGACAATGGACACATCCCATCACACGCCTCTAACCTTGGTATTTTACTTGTCCTCTCGCCTTCCTGCTCTTATTTCATGATGCATGACAGCAGAAGAATTATTGAAAGCTAGTGAAGACCCCAATTTTTGTAGGTTTGATTCTGAAACGGAAAAATGCCTCTGGCTTGCACGGGTGCAAGGCTGGGAAGCAGCTCATGAAATCGTTGAATCACTCCCTGAGCCAGCAGCCTCATGGATTCATGCGATGCTTCACAGGAAAGAAGGAGACTCCTGGAATGCAGACTACTGGTATGCCCGAGCAAATAAACAATCTCCGGCAAAAGGACTAAGCTACGAGAAAGAATGGGAAACTATCGTCGTAGCTTTACTGAGCTAACACGCTCGAATTTATTATTTAATTCGTGAACGACGCTGGAGCTCTACTCTAACAGTTGGTTTAACTGGCTTCCCTCCTTTTTTTCCACCACTGCTTAGGACCACCTTAAAGGGCTCTCCTGTGAGAGGATTTTTGGGTGAATACGGAAGGTATTCTTCTGTTAAATCTTCAAATTCTGTTGGGAAAGATCTCTTTTTTTCTGTGTACCGATCTACGGCAACCTCAACTGCTACTGCATAGCGGTCTGCAAATTTCTCTACTATAACAAATGCTTGTTTCTCTAGCTCTCGCATCGTTGATGTAAAAAGAAGGTCTGCATCCTTGTTTAAAGCTAACTCTTGTTTTTTCTCGTTAATATATGAACCCGCTTCATCAAGAACATCTCCAGTAAAACTCACCCTTTCATCTTCTCCATCGTTATCATAATTAAGAATCACACCAGCCTGCACATACACTTCAAGTAGCAGCCACATTTCTTTAGGGGTAAGAACGTACCCACTTTCAAAAATGCCCAGTGCATCACGCTCTGTTTTTGTCATGCCTAAAAAATTCTCTTCAAGCTTCTCTTTTGAAGAGATTCTCTTCAAGCGAACCCGAGTATATAGAGCCTTTGAAAGGTTATCCTCTAGCATCAGTCTTTGTAAGTTTCCTAATTTTTGCGAGTCTCCACCATTCTCTGAAAGATAGCTAATATAGCTATTTACTAAATCTTCAATCTGGTCACCGAGGCGTGTTTCATCATTTTCTACAGCCTCATTTAAGAACATGTTCGCAAATAAAATTAAATCACGTGCTGTAGCATAAGGCCTTGATCTGTCTTGCTTATTAAGCTGGAGCCTTCCTAGAGTGACTTGAGCCTCTACTAATTCATGCACCTTTGTTAGTAACGCGGCTTTTACTTCAGCCTCTTTTTCCCTAAGAAGGTGTAACCCTAGTATTCCACTCTCTTTTTCCACTTCAAAAAAAGTATCTTGGAGCGCTTGAATAGGCTCTTCCCACTCTTCAAAATTTCTAAGAATTTTTGAAGCTAACATTCTATCCGAGGGATCTGTCTTCACGCTTGGAATCAGTAATCGCTTCCACTGGTCCAAATTCGTTGGTCCAAATTTACCTACATGGGAAGCAAATACTTTTTGTGCTTCCGATTGTCCAAATCGAGCTGGTTTTTCGAGTGTAGAAGCATTAAAGGTGTAACCTTTTTCTGAAAAATAGGTTTCAAATACCTTTGAACCAAATAGATTTGGTCGACTATCGGCTGCAAATTGGGCTAACAGTGTTGTCTTGGAAAGGCTGTCTCCAAGCAGCTCTCTTTCTTTAAGCAGATTTTTATAATCTTCTTCAGCCTGCTCTGTGGCACGCTCTTCCTTAATTTCATAAAATGACTTAGCTCCAAATATAGCTAAGAATAATAAGACTATGCCAATGATTACTGCTTTCACTCTTTAATTATCAACGTAAAACGGCTTTGATTCCAAGCAAAAAATAGAATAAAAAAAGCCGTTACTTCCAATCTGGAAATAACGGCTTAGTATAAAAAATATTTCTCTACTTCTTCTCCGCTGCTTCTGGCTTTATCACTTCGATCAATTCCACTTCAAAAGTGAGAACTGCATGTGGAGGAATCGAGCCTTGTCCACGTGCTCCATAAGCGATCTCTGAAGGGATCACAAATTCGTACTTTGCACCTGGCTTCATCAACTGGAGTCCTTCAACCCAACCTGGGATCACCTGTGTAACTCCAAATGTGGCAGGAGTACCTCTTTCCACGGAACTATCAAATACAGTTCCATCCACTAATTTACCAGTGTAATGCACTTTGACACGGTCTTGAACTGTTGGGCTATCACCCTCCCCTTCTTTCAGTACTTTATACTGTAGCCCTGACTCCGTTACTTTCACACCTTCTTTTCCCTTATTTTCTTCGAGAAACTTATTCCCCTCCACTTTCATCTCCTCCATCTGAATATTTTGGATAACTTGCTGAGCTCCTGCCATTTTTGCTTGATCGATCTCAGATGCATTAGCTTTCCCCGCTAGGGCATCATTGAGCCCTGCAAGAAATTCCTCTTTAAGAATCATCTCATCATCCTTTAGTTGAGAACCAATATTCACTCCGATATTTCTACTAAAGAAGAGCTTTGCTTCTTCAAGGCTCATAGTTGGTAATGCCGGTTGGCTTTGTTGTCCTTGAATCTGTTTCATCAACTCCTCCATCTGCTCAGGAGTTAGCTG
>JALZVA010000027.1 GCA_023301335.1 Akkermansiaceae bacterium | reverse complement strand
TCTTCTTCTGGGTTGTTGTTTGAGTTATCACTAGACATGGTGCTGTTAGGTCTGAGTTATGATTTTTTGGGAGCAAAGAAGCCTCGTTGTTTTTCATCGATGGGAAGCCCGATGAGCTGCATGGCTTTTAGCATATCTTCCCAGAGTCTGCGTTTATCTTTGGTATCTTGATTGTGCAGTAGGAAGCTGGGGTGGTAGGTAGTGATGAGAGGGGTGGAAAGGTAGGTGTAGGAGGCGGTGCGGATGGTGTCGAGATCCGTCTGCTGGGAGGTGAAGAACTGGGCAGCTCCTTCTCCAAGAGTGATGATGACCTTGGGCTTTAGTGCAAGAATTTCCTGATCAATAAGATGCCTTGCAGCGGCAAGTTCTTCGGTGGACGCAGAGCGGTTGTTGGTCGTCTGGTTAGGGAGAGATGGGCGGAATTTTAGAATGCAGGTGACATGCACCATGGAGCGGTTGAGCTTCATCGCTTTCAGAATACCATCTAGTTTTTCTCCTGCTGGACCGACGAAGGGGGTGCCACTTCTCTCATCATGGTAACTAGGAGCCTCGCCAATGAACATGATCTCGCTCTGCTGAGGAGTAGGAGGGAAGACAAGTTTAGAGCGTAGTGTACCGAGGGCTTTCAGAGAAGGGTTCTGGAGCCAGAGCTCACGGAGGGAGGTGAGTTTTTCAGTGGCAGAGCTCCCCGTGACCTGTCGAGCAGGAGTTGGTGTGAGGGGGGATGAAGGTGAGTCTTTTTCAGTAGTTGGGACTGGGGCAGCCTGTGTGGGATGCGGCTGAACGGCTCGGAGATAGAACTCACGCATGATTTCACGTGCTTGAGGTTCAAGGGAAACGTGGGTTTCACCTTTGGCCTGAAGCTGCTTCAAGTAGTTGATCAATGGCTGCGCGATCATCCCGCGTAGCGTCTCTGATTTGGCCGTTTCTGGCAAGGAGTTATTTCAGGACGGGAAGTCCAAATTCAGGGTAAATACGCTCGGGGATAGTGATGTCGAGATTGAGCTTATTGGCATTCTCTCCTGAGAATTGTTGGGGTGGGGATGTGGTGATAGGGACGGCAGTGAGATGGACTATGATCTCTCCATCGACTTCTGTCGCTCTCCGCACGTGGATGACCGAGGCGTGGTGTGGGACTTTATGGAGATTGATAATTTTCCCCTTAGAGAAGTGCTTCAGCTGGTTTTTTGTAACGCCAGGAAGGATATACTCGAGAGAGACAAGGAAAGGGACTAGGCGATCGTCAGTACCGACTTGTCTCAGAGCACGAGCTTGGATAACGATGCCATCTTGAAAAATATCTTCTTGAGTGAGGGCTCTGGCTGTTTGGATTTTAAATTTACCTTTTACATAGAAGTTAAATTTTTTAAGTTTAATATTCTGAATATAATTACGCAGCAGGGTGGAATTGAGCTCGCTAAGATCGGTGTCCGAGAGTTCCGAGAAGGTGAACATGCGGTGTGCCGCTTGAGGGGAAAGGGTTTCACCATCTGGTGCATCAATAGCGGAGTAAGCTGGGAGCTCGGGAGTGCGGCCAAGTTTGATGATCCGTTCATAGTTGGCTGGATCTTCTGGGTAGTTAAAGGTGGGCACAAAATAGAGCCAGCTAACTACCGCGATGCATGCCATAGAGATATTGAGCAGTAGCCACCAATAGAGGGGGGGCTTCCGCTCCACTAGCTTGGTGAGCCAATTTTTTTGTTCTTCCTTCGGCATGCCGAGTGTTTAGACTGTTATTTTGTAGTGCAGTCTTCTGCTGGGTCATAGGTTCCTTCTTCGCCTTTTGCTTCGAAGGAAGTGCCGCAGCCGCATGAACGTGCGGCGTTGGGGTTGATGATTTTAAATCCAGAGTCGGAGAGAGAAAAAGAATAGTCAACTTGGCAGCCTTCTAGGTAAGATTTACTATCGGTAGCGACATGGAGGAGCACACCGTCTTGATTAAGTGTCTGATCTCCTTCGCGAGCTGCTTCGATTTCCATGGTATATTGCATACCTGCGCAGCCACCTTTCTCAATTCCTAGGCGCAGTCCCTCGTCAGGAGAGGCAAATTTTCTTTCGAGAAGGCGTTTAAGTTCTTGTACGGCGGTGTTGGTTAGAGTAATCATGACTTTTTAAAATTAGAAATTGCTTCGGTTCGTCCCCTACGGAAAGATAATCCCATAAGTTCAACTTCGCCAACCTTTCTTTCATTAAATGCAAAAGATTCAAGTCCTTCCCGAAATACTCGCTAGTCAAGTGGCCGCTGGAGAGGTGGTGGAGCGTCCCGCTAGTGTGGTGAAAGAGTTGGTCGAGAATAGTATCGATGCTGGGGCAACGCATATTGTCATCGAGATCCAGAAGGGTGGGACGGCATTGATTAAAGTCACGGATAATGGTTCAGGAATGGGGCATGATGATGCCTTACTTTCTTTGGAGAGGCATGCGACGAGTAAGCTACGATCAAGTGATGAGCTGATGCATATCATGACGATGGGCTTCCGTGGGGAGGCGGTGCCAAGTATTGCTTCGGTGAGTAGGTTTAGGTTGAGTACGCAAGAGAGTGGAAAACTAGAGGGGACTGAAGTCACCGTGGATGGGGGGACGATCAAGGAGGTGAAAACTGCGGGTCTCTCCGATGGGACGGTGGTAGAGGCAAAGCAGCTTTTTTTCAATGTTCCCGCAAGACGTAAATTCCTCAAGGCTGATACAACCGAGTCTGCACATGTGGAGCATCAGGTGAGGCTACATGCCTTATCGAAGCCTCAGGTGAGATTTACCTTTCGTAAAGATGGACGAGTAATGTTTGACCTACCTGCTACAGAAGACAGGCGAGTGAGAATAACGGGCTTGATGGGGCAGGCTGTGGCGTCCTCGCTGCTGGAGGTGCCCACATTTGAGCATCAGGGGATGAAGGTGAGCGGTTACTTACTCCCTGCTGAGTATTCTCGGAAGGGGAAGAGACAGCAGTTTGTTTTTCTAAATGGAAGGCCTGTGGAGGATATAGCGATTAGTCGTGCGATTAAAGATGGCTACCGAGGTGCGATCGCGGAAGGGATGCATCCATCCGCGTGGCTATGGATAGAGATGAATCCTCAGATGGTCGATATTAACGTGCATCCGGCTAAAAAAGAAGTACGCTTTCAACGTCCGCATGAGGTACGCTTTTTAGTCAGTGAAGCAGTCGAACTAGCACATGCCCCGGAGCAAGAAAAACCTCCAAGTGGGCCTAAGATCGTGAGCCGCATGGATGGCTCAGAGACCTCCGTAAGAGCGATCGTAGCAGCGCATAGAGAACCTACCAAAGAGGCTTTAAAAAATGCAGAGAGAAAAGAGAAAGTCTCCATATCTCAGGATGCGGTTTCACAAAAAAGTTGGGACCCCAGTCCGCACACATCACAGCCAGAGCTTATCGCTGACCCTTTAAAAAAGCGCAAAAAAAATGTGCCACGTTTTGTCTTGTTAGGAGTCTTACACCAGAAGTATATCCTCATGCAAGGAGAGGAAGGTTTAGTGATGTTAGACCCGAAGTCAGCCCGTCAACGTATTGTCTATGAGCACTTGGTTGCCCAGCAGGGGGAGATTCCTGTGCAGGGCTTATTGATTCCAGAAGTGATCGAGCTAGATGCACATGACCATGATATCGTGAGTCGAAATCGAGACCACTTTTTGGATGCTGGAATTCAGCTAGAAGCATTTGGTGGGACGAGTTTTCAGGTGTCGAGTTTGCCAGAGCATGTGAAACTAGATAGTCCAAGGGTATTTATCACAGGTTTGATTGATGAACTGATTGCCACACAAGAGACAAAGAAAGGAAAGACGGTTGCATATGAGCTGTTTGCTCAGCAAGTGGCATCCAGAGCCTCACTGAATGAACCCATAGAATTAGG
Organism: Akkermansiaceae bacterium; assembly: GCA_023301335.1. Lineage (GTDB taxonomy): Bacteria > Verrucomicrobiota > Verrucomicrobiia > Verrucomicrobiales > Akkermansiaceae > Rubritalea. The sequence continues at coordinate 8,320 of JALZVA010000027.1, read as the reverse complement.
AATGACTGATGTTTTGTTAGAGCAATTGTTTGCCTGCGACTTACCGTATTGTGACCCAGGGGGTGAACCGACCTTGGTGCAGATAGGGATGACAGAACTAGATAAGAAGTTCGGGAATTCTTAAGAGCTAGTTGCTTGTGTCTTTTTTTGTGAGTTTGCGTAGTTTTGTAAATTTTCTCTATTGTGCATGAGGAGATTTCTGATTTAGTTGATCTCCAATGAAAAGCACCCTGAACAATTGCAAGCTCTTCTTTAGCCAGTTTCTTTCTGGAGAAAGAGTAGGCTCAGTAGCCCCCTCTAGTAAAAGCCTCGCTCTGAAAATGGTGAAGGGAGTGAATTTTGAAACGGCTAAGGTGATTGTAGAACTTGGGCCAGGGACTGGAGCCATCACAAAATATATCATTGATCGAATGAGGCCAGAAACGCAGTTGATCTCAATCGAACTGAATGACAAGTTTGTCAAAAAATTAAAGGAAGACTACCCTCAAGAGAATATCCATTTTGTCGAAGACAGTGTGGAGAATATCTCTCAGATTTTAGAGGAATTCGGTGTGGATAAAGTAGATGCATTTGTTTCTTCACTTCCCATCTCCCTCTTTCCTAAGGAGATGATAGAGAAACTTACTTCTGATATGAAAGAAAATCTAGCAGATGAAGGTGTGTATATTCAATATCAATACTCTCTGCATAAGCGTAAGTGGATAGAAGCTAATTGGAAGGTATTACGGAAATCCATCACCGTAGTGAATATCCCTCCGAGTATTGTGTACACGTGCCAGAAGCCTTAGGCGGATGATTTTTTTTGTTAGAAAAAAGCCGCTGCTTATTGTCGCGTTTGAATTTCCTTAATGGCCCATTCGGCATGTTCTTGAACAAGCATACCATGCTGTTTGGCTGTTGCTTGTAAGAGTTCGATGTCTCCTACATCCCCAGTATTTCCTATAGCGACACAGATATTACGGAGGAATTTTTCAAGTTTGATGCGTTTGATAGGGGATTTCGCAAAGACGTGACGAAATTTTTTTTCATCGAATGTGAGGAAATCACGTAGACTGTATTGGAAAATTTCTTGCTTGGCGTGGAATTTAGTTTCCCGTGCGAGTGCTGCAAATTTGTTCCATGGACAGGCGGTGAGGCAGTCATCACAGCCATAGATTCGGTCACCCATAAGAGGGCGTAGAGCTTCAGGAATACTCCCATGATGCTCAATGGTAAGGTAGGAAATACACCTCCGAGCATCCATTTTTCGAGGTGAGGTGATAGCGTTGGTAGGGCAGGCCTGAATGCATGAGGTGCATTTACCGCAGCGGTCAGGGTGAGCTTGATCTGGTGGGATGTCGAGAGTGGTGATGAGCTCACAGAGGAAGAACCAAGTGCCGAGTTTAGGATGGATCTGGACAGTTGACTTGCCATTCCATCCGAGTCCTGAAGCCGTGGCAAAATCGCGTTCGAGAATAGGTCCTGTATCGACATAGTAACGTTGCTGCCCACCCATTTCAGCAAGTGCCTCATTGAGGTCTTTGAGCATACCGTCGATGATGTCGTGGTAGTCTTGGTTGAGGGAATACTTAGCAATCCGGTAGTCGCTCTGCGGGTGCTCACCTGGATTGTAGTTAAGGGCAAGACTGATAACAGTTTTTGCGCCAGGTACGACCTCGCGTGGGTCAACCCTGCGGTGAGGGTCACGCTCTAGCCACTTCATATCTCCAGCAGTTCCCTCTGCTAACCATTCGTAAAAACGATCAGAGTGCGGTGAGGTGGCAGCGATGGAAAATCTACAGTCGTCGAAGCCCACCTGTTGTGCGATGAATTGGATATTAGTTTTCAGCTGTTGTGGACTTAACTGCACGAGAGAAAGAGTGGCAGAGGGAGGGCTGGGAATACGAGCAAAAAAGAAGCACCGCCAATAAAGGAGGTGCTTCTTTTTTAATCTGATGGAGCTACCAACTGTAGCTCATGTTGATTACGGCTTTCAACTAGTCGGTGCTCATGTCTTTCCAGCTTTTGGAGCGGGAGCAACGCCTTCTTTTTTTACTGCGTCTTTGTTTTCGCACTCAGCCTTCATTGCAGCTTTCATTGCCGTAAGCTCTATAAGGGTGATCTTTCCGTCGCCATCTGCGTCAGCTTTAGCGAAGTGTTCTGCGAGCTTTTCCTCACATTTTTTTTCGCAGCCTTTATCACAGTTTTCGCAATCTGCGAAAGCTGTCAAAGTTAAGCTGCTGAGAGAAGCAGCGAGTAATAGGAATATTTTTTTCATTATTATATGATTTAGATTAGATAAGCCCCAGCTCAGGGACTCATCTAATAAAATAGAAAAAATAGAATTAATCCAGATATATAATGTGAAAAGCCAAAATCCTCTAGAACTTTGGCTTATTATGAGTAATAAAAAAGGAAGCATGATCCAAAGAACCATGCTTCCAGAAGAATTTAACTTAGATTAGCCACAAACTGTGGCTATTGAAGTGATTATTTTCACTTGCCGCCAGCTCACGTCTTTTTAGCTGCTGGGGCATTCTTTTTAGCTTCTTTTGCTGCAGCTGCTCTTTCGTTAAAGCTGAGTTTACCGTCACCGTCCTTATCAAACTTTGCAAGCATTTCTGCTTTTTCTTTAGCTGCTGCCGCTTCCTTTTTAGCTTGTGCTTCTGCTTTTGTCTCAGCCTGAGCAGAGACAGTCAGTGTAGCAAGAGCTCCAATGAGTATAAGTGTATTTTTCATATTATTAATATTTTTCTATAGGATTAAAATATCCTACTATCGATAAGACTAGTTTCTTAGTAGAAATATTCCAAGTATTTTTATTTTTCTTTAAAAATGAGAAACTTAGCCCTTTCAGGGGCCTTCCTTATTCTTGCCCAGTGAGTTCTGCGGTGGCCTGCTTTAGTCCTTTGGACTCGATGGCTTCCTCTGTAAATCCATTTTCCTCTGCGTATTTTCTCACATCTGCTGTGATCTTCATAGAGCAGAAGGTAGGGCCACACATAGAGCAGAAATGAGCGGATTTTGCTCCCTCGGCAGGAAGAGTCTCGTCATGGTAATCGATTGCTCTAGCTGGATCTAAGCCAAGTGCAAACTGGTCTCTCCAGCGGAATTCGAAGCGAGCCTTGGAAATGGCATTGTCGCGTTCCTGAGCAGCAGGATGTCCTTTGGCTAGGTCAGCAGCGTGGGCGGCGAGTTTGTAGGTGATGACTCCTTCACGGACATCATCTCTATTCGGGAGACCCAAGTGTTCTTTAGGAGTTACGTAGCAGAGCATAGCGCAGCCATACCAGCCGATGTTTGCAGCTCCAATACCGGAAGTGATATGATCATAGCCAGGAGCAATATCGGTGGTCAGCGGTCCTAATGTATAGAACGGAGCCTCATGGCACCAATCGATCTGCTTTTCCATGTTCTCTTTAATGAGGTGGAGTGGCACGTGACCCGGGCCTTCATTCATGACCTGGCAGCTTTTTGCCCAAGCGCGCTTGGTGAGTTCTCCTTGGACTTCAAGTTCAGCAAGCTGAGCGTAGTCGTTTGCGTCTGCGATCGAGCCGGGTCTTAGCCCATCCCCGATAGAGAAAGACACATCATAGGCGGCGCAGATGTCGCAGATATCATCCCAGTGAGTATAAAGGAAATTTTCCTTTTGGTGTGCAAGAGTCCACTTTGCCATGATAGAACCTCCTCGTGAGACGATCCCAGTCATGCGGCGTGCCGTATGAGGAACGAAGCGTAAGAGAACGGCTGCGTGAATGGTGAAGTAGTCTACCCCTTGTTCGGCCTGCTCAATTAAGGTGTCACGGAATAGCTCCCAAGTAAGGTCTTCGATTTTTCCATTCACCTTCTCTAGAGCTTGGTAAATAGGCACGGTTCCAATGGGGACTGGAGAGTTACGGAGGATCCACTCGCGTGTGGCATGAATATTTTTTCCAGTGGAGAGATCCATTACGGTGTCAGCTCCCCATTTAGTTGCCCAGCGCATTTTCTCGACTTCTTCATCGATGGTGGATGCGACGGCTGAATTCCCAATATTGGCATTGATCTTCACTAAGAAATTACGCCCAATGATCATTGGCTCGATCTCTGGATGGTTGATGTTTATAGGAATGATAGCACGTCCACGGGCGACTTCTGAGCGAACATACTCAGGGGTGATGAGTTCGGGGATACTTGCTCCGAAAGATTGACCAGGGTGTTGGTGATCCATGCGGTTTCTTGAAACCTGCTTAAAAGGATCGATCTCAGAAGGGCGGGGCATTTCGTAGCCATCAGGTGTGTGGCTTTTGCTTTTGATGAAGGCTTTAATCGTATCTGAGGCATCGTCTGGAAGGTCATCAATAGATGGATAACTGTCATGCACTGTTTTGAATTGTTCAAGGCGGCCCATGTTCTCACGGATTGCCACGAATTCCATTTCTGGAGTGATGATACCTTGATCGGCATACCACTTTTGAGTGACTGGTTGGTCGCCAGACGCGCGGAGAGGTTTGCGCTTGAGACCGGGGTATTCTTTGAGTTTATTTTTCGCCGCTTTCTGTTCATTATACTTTTCGGCATGGGTGTCTGAAAGATAACCGTTGTCGGAAGGAGTGACTTCTCGTCCTTGATATTCTTCGACATCGTTTCGGGCGAGAATCCACTCGCGACGTAGTGCAGGTAGTCCTTCCCTTGGATTTCCTTCAAAATCTGGGTTCCCCCATGGGCCTGAGCAGTCGTATACGCGGATAGCTGGGTTTTTTTCCACTCTTCCATTTTGATGAGTTGTATCCTCTAGCTTGATTTCCCGCATCGGGACACGGATGGATGGGTGAATGGTTCCCTCTACGTAAACGCGGGAGGAGCTAGGGAAAATGGTAGGGTCTTTCTCGATCGCTTCGATCTCTGCTGAGTTGTCGATATTTTCGATGAAATTACCTGTGTAGTCAGAGCGCTGGCTTGAGTTATCAGGTGTTGGAGTGGAATCGTCTCTTGTAATCATGATCTGTTCTTTTTGTTTTGAGTTTTGTTTGTGGAAAACAAAAACCCATCGCTGTGGTGCGACAGGTTTGGCTAACAGAAGACCGTTCCTTAAAAGGCTGGTCGACTTCCTTCGTCGGTATTAACCGCATCAGGTTCCAAGGGTTTTCTAGGGTGACTAGAATCTCAGTCCGTGGTTCCCAAAATACTTGGCAGCGGACACCCCTGTCGTTGAAAACAGAATGGAGTAATATAGGGTAAAGATCAAAGCAAAAAGGAGATTAGGACAGAAGAGGATTGAAACAGGCGCTTTCTCTATCGATGACGGAATCAATCAATTTATTGCAGCTTCATCAAATGACATTTCTAATAAGAACACACGTCAGCAGGTTTTGGGGATGTTCTTGTAGGCGCAAACGAGATTAGTTTTTCAAGTAATGGCGCTAGCTCGTTCATTTTGATGTCGGATCATTGGGAGTTCCTGAACCATCATCATCAGCTTTTCTCGGGCTAAGCGGATTTGCTCTTATTGCATGTCGCCGTTGTGTTTAATAGCTTAGAATATTCTTAAAGCTCATGTATTCCTTTAATGGGCTTTTTTTATTGGGTGCTCTGTCAAGTAACACGTTTATTTGGATACTTATTTAGTGACGATTTTCTCAAGAGTTATTAATTGTGATAACTCATTCTGGGTCAGTGCACCGTCAAATATATAGAGTTCGTCGATAGAACCCCTAAAAAATTTATAGGGGGATGCGATATGATTATTACGGTGAGTGACATTACGGCCGACCCACACTCCGTGACCATCACTTTCCGTTTTGGTTTTGACTTCTTTTAGAGCTGCGCGTGATACTGATTCCTTTTGCCCATCTACATAGAGCAGGGCGTGAGTGCCAATACTAGGCTTGGAGCTTCCATAAAAGACGACGGCAATATGGTGCCACTGGCCATCTCGGAGGTCTGTGGAGCCGATAATTTGACTACCTTGGAGACCGAGACGTAATCTCCCAACTTGTCCATCTCGTTTCCAAGGGTTGACAGAAATTTGCCACGTTTCGCCAATTTCTTTAGGATTGCCCCAAGAGATGATACCGAAGCCTTGCAAGGGAGAAAAATCTTCAGGAACCTTTATCCAGCAGCAGACCGTTCGGGCTTTTCCTCCTTGGATTCCTTTATATTCAGCTTCAGCGTAGCTATCAGTACCCTCAAAGTAGATGCCGCTGCGTTTCACGCCCTCGCTCCATTGTGGTGTGTGGGTTCCTTCTGCTGATTTTAGAACGAGGTCACCGACCTGCTTCGTCCCTTTATCTAGCTCTCCGTTAGCTAGGGCTACAGAGCCAGCATTCTCATCAAAGCTCCAATGGAGATAGTTAAGAGTCTGGTGAACGGGTGGGAGTTTAGTATAGAACCTACCTGTATCTGATGCTATATTTTGGCTCCCAGTATGATTAAAGCTTAGTGCGTCATTTCCTTTTAAAGTAAAGGATTCACCATTGTTTGCGATGGCCTCGACTGAGCCTTCGATGACGTGTGTTTCGACTGTGTTTTGCTTGGCTGATACGGCGAACTCAGTGCCAATATCAATGATTTTACCCTGAGAGGTTTGGATGGTGTATCCCTGACCTTTTTTTGTCGCTCGCATCACCACACTGCCGTGATGAAGCATGACTTCCATGGGGGATATAAAGTCTAGGTGAGCTGGTCCCTCGATCACTAAGGTGCCTCGTCCAGCGAGGTCGATTTCTACCAGACCGGACTCGATCTTCACACTTTGCCCTTGGGTGATGGTATCGTTTTCATGCAGAACCGTGTTACTCCATTGCGCTCCATCTACCCGCGTGATAAATGCGAGAGTATTAAGGGATTTTTCCGAAATTTGGTGGATTGAAAACAAAAAGGTAAAAAATAAACCGAGTAGGAGCAAGGCGGCGATCGCTGAGACTTTTTTGAGAAAGCGTTGTTTTCTGAGCTGTGCTGTTACCCGCTTGGTAAATAGCTCAGAATCGACGTTGTTAATTTCAGTGAGCGTATGAGTGACGAAGGCTGTTGAGGTAGATTCTTCCTCTATGGCGATCCCAATCTGCGCATGGAGACTGAATTGTAGGCTCGCCTCTTTCTGTAGCACAGGATCATTCTGTAGTGCTTCGCGGAATTGGGTAAGCTCTTCTTCGGATGCTTGCTCTTCCAATACGAGGGCGAGAAGTAGATTAAATGCTTCAGGCTTCATATTTTTGGGAGGCCAGTTTTGTAGTTACACAGATTGCTAGTGATTTGCGGAGCCTGTGGAGCTGCATAGTCATTGCTGAGTAGCCTTGTCCGTTTAGCTTGGCGATCTCCTTCACAGATTTATCGTGGATATAACAATCTTCCAGTAGTTTTTTCGCAGGTTGCTGGACATTGTTTAAGCAATCACGAAGTGCTTCTAGGCTGAGGTCTGGCCGTTGATTAAACTCAGATTCGTGGTTGATGATGAGAGATTGTAGTTCCTCACTTCCGCCAATATACTCTTCGCGGTGTTTGCGGATATAGTTGCGAAAATGATTATGTGCGATGGAGCGGATCCATGCCTCAAAGCGTTCCCCGTCTCTAAGCTGTTTTATTTTTTGGAAAGCGGTGACAAAGGTATCCTGTGCTAAATCATCTGCAGCAGTCCAGTCTCTGAGCTTTCCGCGGAGCCAGCCACGGAGCCAAGCTTGGTTGAAACGAATAAGTTCACCAAATGCAGCAATATCTCCAGCTTGGCTAAGCTTGATTAACTTTAGTTTTTCTTTTTCTGAAATACGTCCACTCACTTATTTGATAATAAGTAGTTTAACTGCGTGAGCTAGAATATTATTAAAAATTTGAGCCGGGAGGATGAGAGAAAAGGTGTAAGATAGCCTACTGGGTAGGGAGGGCTAAAATCAATGCTGACCCTGTGCCATCATCAACAGATCTTCTTGGATTTGGTGGGCTTGCGCTTCTCTTACGCCGCCGCAGATAGTCAAAATAGATCCAATTGTTTTGATGTAATTGAATAAACTATAAAAGCCTTTCATTCGATGAATGAAAGGCTTTTATTTTAGCTTCTGGTTTTATTATAACTCAGGGTTGATTCTTAGCCCTTTTGTTTCCCAGGTTGTTTCATGAGATCTTGTAGTTTGCTGAAGTGAGTTTCGTAGATACCGCGAGGAGTTGTTTTCTCTTTGATACAGACGGCTGCTGCCATTCCCACGACTTCTCCCATAACACCACAGGTCTTCATGACACGGACTGGGCCTAGGCCAGTTTTAGTAACACTGATGTTACGGCCAGCCATGAAGAGGTTAGTGATATTACGGCTGTAGAGGGAGCGGTAGGGTGCCCAGTAGAGCCTTTTATGGCGGTTGGGTTTGCTAGG
>JALZVA010000026.1 GCA_023301335.1 Akkermansiaceae bacterium | reverse complement strand
ATCATCCGCATTAATTCCCAATCAGGAAAAGGCGGGATTGCCTACATCTTAGACAGAGAGTTTGGCTATGACCTCCCAAAAACGATGCACCCTCAGGTAGGTGGAAAAATTTATGCGATCGCAGACACACTTGGTAAAGAGTTAGAACCCAGTGAAATAAAAGAGGCTTTTGATGCCTATTTTGTCAATCTCGCAGCTCCACTAGAACTATTAGACTACGAGATCGACCATAATGTGGCCACGCGTGGAGACCTTAAAATCACCGCGTTCATTCGCTTTAATGGGGAGAAAAAAGAAATCTCTGGAATCGGTAATGGCCCTATTAATGCCCTAGTAGCTGCCTTAGACAGCGCAGGAATGAAGAATTTCAATCTCACTGATTTCCGCTCTCACGCCGTCCGTGGCGGCTCCGACGCCGACTCAGCAGCCTACGTGCAGCTTCAGTGTAGCACTGCAAAGAATCTTTATTGGGGGGCTGGCGTAGATCCTTCTATTGGGATTGCAGGACTCAGAGCCTTAGTCAGTGCTTATAACCTTGTGCAGCAAGTGGAGAAATAAATCGCGACAGACAAAAGAGCTTTTTTTGACCAAGTTTTCTTGACATCCATCGCATTTCTGGCTTCCCTTCCGCCCTCACTGAACAAGTGAATGAGCACCCGTAGCTCAATTGGATAGAGTGCCTGACTACGAATCAGGAGGTTAGAGGTTCGACCCCTCTCGGGTGTACCATTCATAGTTCTAGAGATATATTTAAAAGCACCCGTAGCTCAATTGGATAGAGTGCCTGACTACGAATCAGGAGGTTAGAGGTTCGACCCCTCTCGGGTGTATTTTTCTTACACCATGCCAGCTTGGCAGTAGTTTAGTAAGTGGATATGGAAGGAATAGTTCCATGAAATGTGTATCAACCCGAGATTGAGATTGTCTCCAATTTTCTAAAAACTGGTCGGGATGACAGGATTCGAACCTGCGACCCCATGCACCCCATGCATGTGCGCTACCAAGCTGCGCCACATCCCGATCAAGTTTCGAGGGGAAGATAATAGGAAGTTCCTTGTTGGCAAGACTGAACTTTCATGCTTTTTTCAGCTTCATGAAAGCAGTCAAAATAGCAGTGGTGGGAGCGAGTGGTTACACAGGTAGTGAACTCCTCCGACTTCTCATCATGCACCCTTATGCAGAACTCGTCTGCCTCACATCACGCCAGTATGCTGGAAAGACTTTGGGAGAAATGTTCCCCCGTTTTCAAAAGGCTGAGTGCTGTGCTCTTCCCTTTTCAGAACCAGACATCGACCTCATCCAGTCGACTGGTGCAGAGGTCGCGTTCCTTGCCCTTCCTCATGGAGTGGCAGCAGAATACGCCAGTGCGCTTATCAAAAAGAATATTAAGGTGATTGACCTCAGTGCTGATTTCAGGATTTCCGATCCAGTCACCTATGAAGCATTTTACAACCAGCCGCATCCCGATACTGAGCTCCTCAAACAAGCGGTCTATGGGCTACCTGAAGTTTATCGAGAGCAGATTAAAGGCTCAAGCCTAGTTGCCTCACCTGGCTGCTACCCGACTTCTATTGAACTCCCGCTACTCCCTTTACTTAAAGCTGGCCTTATCAGCCACCAGGGAATTGTGATTAATTCGATGAGTGGTGTTTCTGGGGCCGGGAGAAAAGCAGATATTTCTCTGAGCTTCTGTGAATGTAATGAATCTGTGCGCGCCTATGGAGTGCCCCGTCATAGGCATTTGTCTGAAATTGAACAGGAGCTTAGCCGCGCAGCAGGTAAAGAAACCGTTGTCAGCTTCACCCCTCACCTCGTTCCCGTCAACTCAGGTATCTGCACGACCACTTCAGCGACACTTATTGGAAGCGTCGAGGATATTGAGGACACACTCCATAACGCTTACAGCAACGAGCCTTTTGTGCGACTACTCGGTAGAGGTAACTGTGCAGATACAAAGAACGTCACCAAGACAAACTTCGTCGATATTGGCTGGGAGTATGACCCACGTACCAATCGCGTCTTGCTTCTCAGTGCCGAAGACAACCTCTGTAAAGGTGCAGGAGGGCAAGCTGTCCAAAGCTTTAACATCATGAGCAACTTCCCAGAAACAGCGGGATTAATGAACTTTTAACCATGTCTTTTAAAAAGATTAAAGGAGGGGTCTGCACGCCCAAAAAATTCCGCGCAGCCACTGCTTCGGCAGGGATCAAAAACCCAAGCGCAACACGACTCGACCTAGCTCTACTCGTTTCAGATATTCCCTGTGTTGGTTCTGGAACTTTCACGACTAATCAGGTCCAAGCGGCTCCTGTGCGACTCTCAAAAAAGCACATTCAGGATGGAAATATCCGTGCGATTTTTGCCAACAGTGGAAATGCTAATGCCTGCACGGGAGAGGTCGGAACCCACGACGCTCAGACCTCTGCTCAACATGTGGCAGAACACTTAGACCTCAAGGCAGATCAAGTGGCCCTTTGCTCTACTGGAGTGATCGGCCTTCCTCTTCCCATGGAGCGTCTCCTTCCCCCGATCGAAGGCATGGCTAGTTCACTCAAACGCACCAGCGGAACAGATATGGCAAAAGCCATAATGACCTCTGACACCTGCCATAAGGAAATCGCCGTATCCTTTAAAGTCGGTGAACAGACGGTCAAGATAGGAGCCTGTGCTAAAGGTGCAGGGATGATCTGTCCCAATATGGCTACCATGCTTTGCTTCATCACGACAGACTTCAACATTTCAAAAAAACTTTTAGATCAAGCCGTGCAGCATGCCGTCTCTGGATCATTTAACTGCATCACCATCGATGGAGATATGTCTACCAATGATACGGTTTTAGTCTTAGCTAATGGTGCTGCGGGAAATCGTGCACCAAGCCAAAAGAGTAAATCATTCTCCCTTTTCCAAGAGGCTCTCAGCTTCGTGATGCTAGAAATGGCGAAGGCCTTAGTCAGAGATGGTGAACGTGTCACCAAATTTGTCACGATTAATGCTATCGGAGCCAGAACGGCAAAAGATGCGCAAAAAGTCGCAGAAGCGGTGGCTAATTCAGCCTTAGTTAAGGCTTCTTGGAATGGTGAAGATCCAAACTGGGGCCGTATTATCCATGCCGTCGGCTATTCTCAAGCCTACCTGAAGGAAAATAAGATCGATATCCTCTACAATGACCTGATAGCTTGCTCAAATGGGCTTCAAGCAGAAGTGGACATGGAGCAACTCAGAAGAATTGCCGCTCAACCAGAATTCACCATCACCATTAATTTAAAACTAGGCTCAGCAGCTAATACTGTGTATTCTAGCGACATCTCACCAGAATACATTGATTTTAACCGATCAGAATATGCATACTGGAAGCAAGCTCGTAAAGACGGCTTAGTCTAACTTCTATTCTCTATACATCATGAAACTTCTTTTCCTTCTCAGCATGGCTACTCTTAGCCTCGCACCCGCTATTCACGCAGACGAAATTCCACAAGAATTGGCAGAAGCTAACATTCCCGAAGATTTAGCTAAGCTGATCTCCGCCTATGGCTCCACAGAATTAGAGTATAAAACTTTTCTCGCAAAAAAGGTAGAACGGTCTAAAAAATTTAATAGCTTAGAACTTTCTAAACAAAAAGACTACAGAAGTAAGCTTAAAGAAGCGTCTGAATTGGCAGGAAAAAAACGTATTACAGAATCGCTATACCTCGCCTTAGAAGCATCTATTATCTTCTCTGATGACCCTTCTCTAAAAAGTTTAATCGCTTCAAACTATATAAACCTTAGGGACTTCAAACATGCTAAGAAATTTTACGCCGAAGCTGTAGAATTAGAACCATTCAACTCATTGCTCCATTTCAATGTTGCTGAAACTGACTTTGTATCTGGTAACTACACTGAAAGTTTAAAAAAGTTTCGTCAGCTTCAAAAAATTGGGGAATTCAATCATAAAGTGAAGCAATTTCAAGACTTCGTCAATTTTAAGGTCGACCTCAGCAACTTAGGTATTTCCCTGCAAAAAGAGCTTCCCGAAGAGCTTCGTAAAAACCATAGAGAATCTTTTGATCAGTCGGTTAATAGCAGAGATACTCTAAAAGATCATTCCTTGCTCACCTACTACGGATACATCGCTCAAGCTTACGCGGAAAAGAACCTGAAGAAAGCATCTAAATGGTCACAGCAAGCACGCTATGTGTTCAACAAACCAGCCGAACACGGCATCTGGCTTGATTCTCTTTCTGAATTTAATGAAATTAACAATCTCTTCAGAGAAGCGACTCAAACAGAGGATCAGTAAAAAGCTGCAATCTGTCTAAATATGAACTCACAACTCTACCTTGTAAGTTCATAAGCACCTCAGCTACTCGCCATCTAACACCTCGGGCAGCTTTAGAACAAGCCTGAAGCCAATAGCTACATCTCTCCCTCCCACTTTGGTATATCCTCTAAAGCTTGAGATCAGTCCCTTATTTACGTAGGTTCTGAAACTTGATCCTCGATACACTTGGAACCTCCCCCCTTCCACTTCGCCTCCTTGAACGTTCTCCGCCACCCATTCTGAGACATTTCCTGCGAGATCAAATATCCCTCGTTGATTAGCTTTAAACGCACCTACTGGAGAGGTCCCACTGTGCCCATCGGTGTATCCTTTGTAATAATTTCTAGTTAGCTTGTTCCATTTTCTCCGCGTTTCGTCTGAGAAATTCCCAATCGGCAAAGCTCTATCAACTAAGGCCTTGAGCTTATCACCCCTGACAGGATCCCAGCCTCCAGACCAAGGATACTGCCCTTGGTTTTCGAGAGCTTTTTTAGGAATGATCGTGGCTTCATCTTCCTCTAGTCCTACCATCATACTCCACTCATGGTCAGTAGGAATTCGGTATGCCGATCCCTCAGGGATCGATCCCTCTTTTAAATCTCTCTCTGTAAGCCATTTTGCAAATTCAGACGCATCTCTAAAAGAAACATAAACGACGGGTTCATTCGGTTTACGATTCACTTCGGCATTTGGCATTTCTTCTCCTATAGCAGTTAGATACACTTGATAGTCCTTCACTCTCGTCTCCCATGCGGAGGCCATCAATGTCTCGTTAAGAGGGACAAAGGGCATTCCTAGTTTATTCGTCCACGCTTTCCCTTTGATTAAGCTATCATTTTTCTGCAATACCACGCGAGGAATTTTCAAGCTCTGCCCTTGGGAAAGGGTCACTTCCTTTTCCAGCGATTCATAGCCGTCACTCTCAATGCGTAACAGGTAGGTTCCTGGGCGTATCCCTGTGTCCTTAATCTTTGTTGTACCTATAAAATCATCCCCTAGATATATTTTTGATCCTGTAGGTTCTACTTCTAATTCTAAAGTGGCAAAGGGAATTTTCTGCACTCTCAACTTAGCAGGGAACATTTCTTTTAGTGCGTGTTGCGGAGTGTAGTTCTTCCCTTTAAATCCTCTCTTAATCACAGCGACAACTTCCTGGTCTTTTAAAAGACGTCCAGCTTCTTGAGCTTCCGTTGTTAGCCAATCTGCAAACTCATTAAAGTCGTTCTCTTTCGCTAACACGATTTTTTCAATGGCTCTAGACTGTCCACGATGATCGATTTCTACGATAATTGGTTCCTTACGGTAAAAAGAAAATTCTACATAACGTTCCCAATTAGACGCTTCAATCAACTCAGACTCATGCATATTCCCAACCGCCTCATACTGCTGATCTAACGAATCCCACCACGGCTTTCCGATGATCGGAGGCTTATCCATCTTTAAGGTAATTGGTTTCAGAACAAATGCTTGATCCGGTATAACATACCTAATCGTTTCATCTATAAAGCCAGGAGCCTTGAGGACAAACTCTACTAGTTCCCCTACCTCATACTCTCCCTCCATCACTGAAATTTCTCCAATATATGTATCCGTCAGTGAATACGCCTCTACTCCCGAACTAGGCTCAATCACAAAGCTAACAATACATGTCTCAACCTCTACGATTTCTTTCTCAGAAGGTTTATCCGGATT